>CAZCPW010000018.1:0-11188 GCA_964499925.1 uncultured Lachnospiraceae bacterium | reverse complement strand
CGATATTCAAGAGCATCTTTGAAGTTTATAAAGACAAGAAATGCACAAGAAAAAAAGAGAATTAAAGAAGCCATTGAAAACAATCTAAAGCATCTTCCGGCTACGGGAGATATAAAGCCGTTGGAAGGTTATTCGGACAATAGAAAGAGATTAAGAATAGGTTCCGTTCGAATAATTTTTCGCTATGACGAAGAAGGTATATTGCTTATATTGAATATTTTGGATATAGGTAATCGCGGAGATATATACAAGTAGGAGGATTGGCAAATGAAGCAAGCAACATTACAAACAGCTGAACTATTAGATATATTACCGGATGAAGAATCCTCAATTGTAAATGAATTGGTAAAAAAACTTGTTATCGCATGGGATCCGGATTTCACAAAAGTAACTCCGGAAGAAAAAGAATTGTTGAAAGAAACTGATATGGAAATGAAAAACGGAGATTATATTTCCGAAAAGGATTTTTGGAGCTAAAGAAAATGTTTGAGGCGGCTGCGTCATTTGACGTAGCCGCTTTTATGTAGGCTATAAATTTTTTGCAGAATCGGCCGATATAATTTAAAAGATTCTAAAAAAGTATGTTTCCTCTTTTTTTATAAAATTACGTATTGTATAATAACTTAGTATTTTAAAGCCTAAACACACCATACGGTTCTATATAGAAAGGGAGACACAATGCAGTACACAGATTTGGGAATTGATTTGGGAACGGCCTCCGTTCTCGTTTATATCAGAGGGAAGGGCGTCGTATTAAAGGAGCCCTCCGTTGTTGCTTTTGACAGAGATTCGGGCAGGATAATGGCTATCGGTGAAGAGGCAAGGCTTATGCTCGGCCGTACACCCGGCAACATCGTTGCTGTTCGTCCGTTGAGAGCAGGCGTTATTTCGGACTACACCGTTACCGAGAAGATGATGAAGTACTTCATCCAGAAGGCACTCGGCAGACGTACCTATCGTAAACCCCGTATTGCGGTTTGCGTGCCTTCAGGTGTTACCGAAGTTGAAAAAAAGGCAGTTGAAGATGCTACCTATCAGGCAGGCGCAAGAGAGGTTGCAATTATCGAAGAGCCTATAGCCGCTGCAATCGGTGCGGGAATCGATATTGCAAAGCCCTGCGGAAACATGATAGTCGATATAGGCGGCGGCACTACCGATATTGCCGTTATTTCTCTTGGCGGTACGGTTGAGAGCACGTCCATCAAGGTCGCAGGCGATGACTTTGACGATGCCATTGTTCGTTTTATGCGAAAGAAACACAACCTCCAGATCGGTGAAAGAACTGCCGAGGATATCAAGATTAAAGTCGGCTGCGCTTACAAGACGGCCGAGGTTAAATATATGGACGTAAGGGGCAGAAACCTGGTGACGGGTCTTCCCGTTACCGTAAATGTTTCATCGGACGAGACGAGAGAAGCTTTAGAGGATGCTACGGCAAAGATTATCGATGCCATTCACTCCGTACTTGAAAAGACTCCTCCGGAACTTGCTTCCGATATCGGTGAGAGAGGAATAGTCCTTACGGGCGGCGGCAGCTTATTAAGAGGTCTTGAAGATCTCATCTCCGAGAAGATGGGTATCAACGTCATGACCGCCGAAGAGCCCATGACCGCAGTTGCCATAGGAACCGGTAAGTACGTAGAGTTCCTGGCAGGTTACAGAGAGGATATCTAAATAGAGTTAAGCGAGGTATTTAAATGGTTAAAGGTTTATACACAGCATATACCGGCATGATCAACGAACAGCACAGAATGGATACGCTGACCAACAACCTTGCCAACTCCACAACGGTAGGCTTTAAAAAGGAGGGCTCGACCAGCCAGTCCTTTGATACGGTTTTAGCCTACAAGGTCAAGGATACCTCGGAAAATGTCAATATTCCCAAGCGTATAGGTATTAACACTCCGGGCGTCAAGATTGGGGAGAACTACACCGATTATTCGCAGGGGTCCTTTAAGATTACCGACAATACTTACGATTTGGCTCTTTCGGGGGACGGATTTTTCACGATAGAGTTTACCAATAAGGCGGGCGAAACTTCCACCAAGTACACCCGCGACGGTTCGTTTACCCTTACTACCGACGGCTACCTTGTTACCAAGGACGGCGATTACGTAATGGGGACAAACGGACGTATACAGTTAGATCCGAATGTGGATGCTTCGATTGATTCACAGGGACGCATCATGCAGAATGACACTCTGGTTGCCACCCTGCAGATTACGGATTTTACGGACTATGATTATTTGGAGAAATATGGAGAGAATCTCCTAAATGCAGTAGAGGGAGCTACGACAACGACTGCAAATGCAAAGGTATATTCCGGCTATCTTGAAATGTCCAATGTCAATATAGTTTCGGAAATGGTGGATTTAATCACCATCACGCGCCAGTATGAGGCCAATCAGAAGATTATAAAGTCCATTGACGAGACCTTAGACATTGCAGCCAACCAGATTGGCAGAGTATAAGGAGGCTTTTAAATGGTAAGAAGCTTATGGACAGCCGCAACGGGAATGCGTGCTCAGCAGACAAACGTAGACACTATTGCAAACAATCTTTCAAACGTTAACACTACCGGCTACAAGACGGAGGTTAACGAGTTCAAATCCCTTCTTTATCAAACGATACAGACGAAGACCACTTCGGCAAACGGCGACAACAAACCGGTCGGCGCACAGGTCGGCTTGGGCGTTCGAAATGCGTCGGTTACTTCGATATTTACGGACGGTGCGCTTCTTGCAAGCGAGAGCGATTCCGCTTTTGCTTTATCCGGAAACGGATTCTTTGCGGTAAAGGGCGAAGACGGTAATACGTACTACACGAGAAACGGTAACTTCAACTGGGCGATGAATTCAGGTGGCGGCGTATGCCTTACCAACAGTGACGGACTTATGGTGCTCGATTCGAAAGGGAAGGAAATTTCCTTTAACAGCGACTATGTGACGAGCAAGATCACGGTTACGTCGGACGGAACTTTCTGCTATCCGGATGAAAATAACAATCCACAGTCTCTCGGAATTACCTTCGGTATATATCAGTTTAACAACCCCGCCGGTCTTGAAAAGAACGATTCGGGTCTCTTCAGCCAAACGGCCGCAAGCGGAGCTGCTTTAAACGAGGCTAACGATACGACTCTTGAGCGTACGAAGGTATCTCAGGGGTATTTGGAAGGCTCAAACGTTCAGGTCGTGGATGAAATGGTAAACCTCATCACCGCGCAGAGAGCTTACGAACTCAATTCAAAGGCAATCACCGCATCCGACGAGATGCTTCAGCAGGCAAACAACTTACGTTCATAAGTGAGGCCTTAATTTACTGCGGATAAAGAACTGAAAGGACATCCCATGGACTTATCATCAATTTCAAGCTTGTATTCTCAATATATCAGCACAAGTGCTTCACAGGCTTCCTCTTCGACATCCAAGATTGATGCGAATGCGGATTATTCCAATGCCACCGATGAAGAGCTCATGGATGTCTGCAAACAGTTTGAAGCGTATTTCCTCGAACAGTGCATGAAGGAAATGGCAAAGACGGTAGACGGAGACGAGTATTCTTCTTCCGCAACCTCCACCATGATGGACTATTACAAGGATGCCATGATTCAGGAAATCGCCGAGACATCCACGGAAACAAACAGTTTGGGACTTGCCCGGACCTTATACGAACAGATGAAACGGAATTACAATCTTTGATTAGATGGAAACAATAAAGGGTTATGTAAATTCAATTCGATTCAGAAACGACCAAAACGGTTACACGGTTTTAGATCTTTTGATTGAGGACAGGGAAGAAACCGTTGTCGGTAGTTTCTTATCGGTCTCCACGGGGGAAACGCTCGAAATAACGGGCGATTGGAAGGTTCACCCCAAATACGGCAATCAATTTTCGGCAAATTCATACAAATCCATTCAGCCTGATACGAAGGAATCAATTCTTCGCTATTTAGGCTCGGGCATTATCAAAGGAATCGGTCCCTCTCTTGCAAAAAGAATAGTTGACGAATTCGGAACGGATACCTTCAGAGTCTGCGAAGAGGAACCCGAAAGACTTGAGTGTGTAAAGGGTATAAGCATCAGAAAGGCTCAGGAAATCGGGACCGCGATGCAGGAAAAGAAGGGCTACCGTGAGGCAATGATATTCCTGCAGAAATATAAGATTTCAAACAGCCTTGCACTCAAGATTTACGCATTTTACAAGGATACCATGTACAGAATCCTCGAGGAAAATCCTTACAGGCTTGCCGAGGACATAGACGGTGTCGGCTTCCTTAAAGCCGATGAAATCGCGTCAAGGATTGGCATAAAGACTGAAAACACCTATAGGGTACAAAGCGGCATCAATTATGTCATCGCAAATGCGGGAACTTACGGTCATGTTTACTTGCCTCGTCAAATCCTGATCCACGGTGCGGCAGGAGTCCTTACGGTGGGTGAAGACCTTGTAAGGCTTCAGCTTGAAAATATGATTGTCGAAAAAAAGCTTATCACAGTAGGTGACGCCGTATACAATCCCCGCGGGTATTATGCCGAAAAGAACTCTGCGGGCATGTTAAAAAGCCTTATGACGGCAATCATTCCGCCGGCCTCGTCTGAAGAAAGCCGGATTATGCGGGAAGTGGAGACTTCGCTGTCACTTTCAAATTTCAAGCTTGATCCCCTTCAGGCAGAGGCTGTATTCAAAGCATCCGTTTACGGAGTTTCGATTATTACGGGAGGCCCCGGAACGGGAAAAACAACAACGATTAAAGCCCTTATTGCCTATTACGAAGGCAAGGGATTTGATTTTGCACTTTGCGCACCGACCGGAAGAGCCGCCAAGCGAATGACCGAAGCGACGGGCTATGAAGCAAAGACCATTCACCGTCTGCTCGAGGTAGGGTCGGGCATCGGAGGCGGAACTGAAGAATTCGGACGAAATGAAGATTCACCCTTGGAATTTGATGCAATTATCGTAGACGAAATGTCGATGGTCGATATTTTTCTTTTTCAATCGCTGCTTAAGGCTGTCAAAGAGGGGACCCGTCTCGTGCTCGTGGGTGATGACTACCAGCTTCCGAGCGTAAATCCGGGCCGTGTTCTGAGAGACATGCTTGATTCAAAGAAAATTCCCGTTACGAAGCTTGAAACGATTTACAGGCAGGGCGGCAACAGCACAATTGTGGAGAACGCCCACCGTATAAAGCACGGTCTGTATATGGAGAGGGTCAAAGAAAACGATTTTTGGTTTGCAAAGTGCGACGACTACAATAAGATTCTTTCTTACGTAGAACAGATAGTGGGTCATTTGCTTCCCGAACGTAAGGAAATAGACATATTTGATTCGCAGGTGCTGACCCCGACGAAAATAGGTCCGCTTGGAGTTGACAATCTTAACAATTTCCTACAGGCAAAGCTGAATCCCCCGGCACGCGGCAAGGAAGAATACATATACGGAGAAAAGATTTTCAGGGTCGGCGACAAGGTTATGCAGGTTCGGAACAACTACGATGCCGAGTGGGAAATTATCGGGAATTTTAATCTTGTAATTGACTCGGGTGTCGGAATTTTTAACGGTGATACGGGGCGAATTGTCGAGATCAACCGTGACAGCGACCGGCTGACCGTTGAGTTTGACGATAAAAAGCAGGTTCATTATTCACTTTCGGCACTTGATGACCTTGCACTTGCCTATGCGGTGACGATTCACAAATCCCAGGGAAGCGAGTATAAGGCCGTTGTACTTCCGATAATCGGCGGTGCAAAACAGCTTTTTAACAGAAACCTTCTTTATACCGCCGTTACAAGAGCGAGGGAATATCTCATCATGATAGGCAGCGAGAGTGAAGTAAACGCAATGATTGACAATGACAAAGAAAGTTTAAGGTACTCAAGCCTTTGTGACAGAATTAATGAAATTATGTAAGTTTGATTTTTTAAAGCTTCTTTATCCGGACAGGTGCCCGTTTTGTGATACTGCAAGGCCGGTAAATGAGGGAGGCGTCGGAATCTGCCCGAATTGCCTTGGCACTTTGGAAAAGGTTAAACCGCCGTTCTGCATTCTTTGCGGCAAACATGTAGAAAGAACGGGAGACAAATGCAAGGATTGTGCGGAAACTCTTCGCTTTTTCGAAGGCGGCAGGAGTCTTTATACTTATGACAAAATTTCGGAAAGCATATACAGGTTCAAGTATATGAATCGAAAGTTCTATGCAAAGCCCTATGCTTATCTGCTTAAAAAAGAACTGGGAGACTGGATTTCGGGGATTAAACCGGATGCCTTTATACCGGTTCCGCTTCATAAGAAAAGGTTAATGAAAAGGGGATATAATCAGGCTGCTGAACTCGCAAAAGAGTTGGGAAAAATAACAAACATTCCCGTTTGCGACGAAATCGTCATGAGGGTCAAAAAAACAAGACCTTTAAAGTCAATGTCAAGGGCCGAAAGACAAGCCAATATGAAAAAGGCTTTTCTTGTTTCGGAAAATGATGTACACTTGAAAAGAGTGATTTTAATTGACGATATTTATACAACCGGCAGCACACTTAATGCTCTTGCAAAAGCCTTAAAGGACGCAGGAGTTGCGCATGTTTTTATTCTTACTTTTGCAGGTGCTTAAATTTTAAAATCCCTCGGAGGATTACAAATATGAACGTAAGAAATTGCAGAAAATGCGGACGGCTTTTTAACTATGTAATGGGGCCTATCACCTGTCCACAGTGCAGAGAGGCCTTGGAGGCAAAGTTTAAAGAGGTAAAGACATATATCCAATCACATAATGGCTGCGGTATTTCCGAAGTATCCGAAAACTGTGAAGTGGAAGTCGGCCAGATTCAGCAGTGGCTCAGGGAGGAACGTCTTCAGTTTGCGGAAGGTTCGGCAATAGAGCTCTTTTGTGAAGGCTGCGGCACTCCGATTCGTTCCGGAAAGTATTGCGATAAGTGCAAGGCGGAAATGACAAACGGCTTCGGTCAGATGTTAAAGCCTCAGACGGCACCTAAGGCAGAGCCTAAAAAAGACCCCAGGGAAGCCGCACGTATGAGGTTTATTGACACTAAATAAAGGATTTTTATGTTAAACGAAAAGAGAATCAAACTAATGACACGTATGGCATCCTATGAGGACGGAGAGGGTCGAAAGAGCAGATCCGTAGCCGCACACTTCAGGAGCGATTACGTGGCACTTCAGGTATTAAAGGCTGTCATATGTGCTACCATTGCATGTATGATAGTTTTTGGTGTTTATGTATATTACAATTTTGAAGAGCTGATGCTTGATATTTACAAGATCGATGTTTTCGAACTTGCGGCGGGCATTTTGAAAAAGTATGTTATTTTTACGGTTTCATACTGTGTCATCGTTTATATTGCTTTTTCCATCAGGTACAGCCGTGCAAGGCACAGCTTGAAGATATACTTCAACAACCTTAAATATTTGGGAAATCTTTACAAGGAAGAAACCGGAGACGACACAGAGGAAGTCAGATAGAGGGGATATGGATCAGTTACTTGTTATAAAGGAAAAAATCAAAAAATTTGTCGGAAAGAATGAAGTATTCATCGTCCCGACACTTAAATTTTTACTGACATTTGTCGCAATGCTTCGCATAAACAGCTCGTTGGGATTCATGACAAGGCTTTCGAACGGAGCAATTGCTTTGATAATAGCACTTGCGGGATCTTTTTTACCGCTCAATTTGACACTTGTCATCTTGGCGCTTGTCATTCTGGCACATGTTTATGCCCTGTCTGTGGAATGCGCAATAGTTGTGCTTGCACTCTTCTTAATCTTGTTCCTCCTATATTTCAGATTTGCTTCAAAGGATTCGGCGGCGGTTATTTTGGTCCCGCTCTCCTTTGTGTTCAAGATTCCCTATGTGATTCCTGTATCGATGGGACTTATAGCAACACCTACCGCAATGGTTTCCACAGGCTGCGGTGCAATTGTGTATTACGTGCTTCACTATATAAGCGTGAATGCCGAAGCACTTGGCACGGATGGTTCGATTTCTTTATCCAGTGAGGAACTCGGAACTTTCAGAGATATCATTGACGGACTGATTGCCGACAAGGATATGATCGTGATGGCGGTAGCCTTTGCGATAACCGTTTTGGTCGTATACATTATCCGCAGGCTCTCCGTGCGTTACAGTTGGTCAATCGCAATTGCCACCGGTGCAATAGTTCAGTTTTTAACTGTTGTAATACTCAATTCCATGCTTCACGGAACTGTTTCCGCAGGTTTGGCCTTCGGCGGCATGATAATTTCAATAATTCTTAATACAATTTTACAGTATTTCTGCTTTGACTTAGATTATAATCGTACTGAAAAGGTTCAGTTCGAGGACGACGAATATTACTATTACGTAAAGGCTGTTCCGAAGAATACCGTAAAGCTTTCCGATAACGGTGCAAAGAAACCTGCTTCCTCGAAAAAGAAAACGGCGTCGCCGGAAGTCAGAACCGTCAGAAAAGAGGAACCTTCGGTAAAGACCGAATACGTCAGCCGGGCACGTGAAGATGTCAGGGAAAGAGCTGCGGCGCAGGCCAAGGAAAAAACGGCACAGAGTCGCTCGAAGGGACCTTTGGGAATGAGCGGCGGAAGACCTGCCGGAGAGGGACGTAAGAAAGATCTGAAATAATGGCAAACATAATTGATTTTTTAAAGAATTTTTTTGATCAATTTAATATGCCCCAGATATCCTGGACGGATATTGTGGAAATTGTTATTATAGCCTTTCTCATCTACAAGATTCTCTTGTGGATGAAGAAGACAAAGGCTTTTGTACTGCTGAAAGGAATCGGCGTTATAGCTATTTTCCTGATCATTGCGGTAGCTTTTGAAATGAATACCATCATATGGATTGCCAACAAGCTGTTCACCATTGCCGCAACCTTAATAGTTGTGGTATTTCAGCCCGAATTACGGAAGGCTCTTGAACAGCTCGGACGCAAACCGTTTGTTTCTTCTCTATTCAATGCCGACGGCGAAATCGGAGCCGAGGGCAGATTCTCAGACAAGACCATTCAGGAAATCATTCATGCCTGCAACGAAATGGCGCGCGTAAAGACGGGAGCCTTAATCGTAATTGAGCAGGAGAATCCTCTTTCCGACGTCGAAAAAACCGGAATAGAGGTTGGCGGTGTTGTCACAAACCAGCTTCTTATCAATATTTTCGAACACAATACTCCCCTACATGACGGAGCGGTTGTAATCAGGGGAAACCGTATTACGTACGCCACCTGCTACCTGCCGCTTTCGGACAATCTTACCTTGAGTAAGGAACTCGGAACGCGTCACAGAGCGGGCGTCGGAATTTCCGAAGTTACGGATGCGCTTGTACTCATTGTTTCGGAGGAAACGGGGCGCATCAGTATTGCATATGAGGGCGAGCTTTTGAGAAACGTCGATCAGGACACCCTGCGTCAGAAGCTTATAGAAGTGCAGGCTAAGCCTGAAACGGACAGGAAACGCGCTATCTTCCCGAAGGGAAGGAAAGGAGGCAGCAAGTCATGACCTCCGGTTTGAAAAAGAAATTCACAAAAGAAAATATTTTATCGAATCTCGGACTCAAGATTTTGTCTTTGGTTGCCGCAATTGTTATCTGGCTTGTGGTGGTGAATGCGACGGACCCCGTTGTATCAAAGACCTATACCGATGTGCCGGTCAGGATTCTCAATTCAAACATTGTCACCGACGAAGGAAAGACTCTGGAAGTCTTGGACGGAACCGATGTGATTTCTTCCGTTACGATAAAAGCTTCGCGTACTACCATTCAGGAGCTCGGCAGTACAAACGACAATATTTACGCAACTGCGGATTTGTCTGAACTTTCGGCTGACGGAACATTGGTACCGATTCAGATTACCACGACCAAATATGCGGACAAGGTTGATACCATTCGCTCTTCGATTTCCAGTATTAAGGTTAATATTGAGGACAGAAAGAATATTCAGCTTCCGATTGGAGCGACGACTTCCGGAGACATAGAGAGCGGATATATACTGGGTGATATAACGCCCGCACAGAATCAGGTACGAATAAGCGGACCGGAGTCCATAGTCGATACTATCAGTTCTGCTTCGGTAGACGTTTCCGTAACCGGATTTACCGAGAATATTTCCACTCAGTCGGAAATCATTCTTTATACAGCTGACGGCGATGAGGTTGACAAGAAGAATCTTGAGCTGAATATCGATTCTGTTCGTGTGGACGTTGAGATTCTTACCACGAAGCGCGTGCCGATTTACTATGCGGTGAGCGGAGTGCCGGCAGACGGTTACGAAGCAACGGGCGAAGTTGAACTTGACCCCGAGACGGTTGTTATTGCAGGCTCGGCCGACGTCATCAGTACGATTTCTTCAATCAGCATTCCTTCTTCCGAGCTCAACATTACGGGCCAGAGCGATGACATGGACATGGTGTTTAAACTTACGGATTACCTTCCGAGCGGGGTACGCCTTGCGGACAAGAGCAGCAATACTTTGAAGGTTACGGTTTATATAGAGGAAGTCACCGAGAAAGAATATGAGGTAAGCCTTAAGAACCTTACGATAGACAACGTGCCGGATGGATTTGAGGCAGAGGTCGTTACAAGTGACGATACGGTTTCTTTCTCCTTAAAGGGTCTTGCTCAGAACCTTGAGAAAGTTAAGACATCTGATTTGAATTTACGTGTCGATTTTGATGACTATATGCTTTTGAATAACGTGACGAAATTCCATGAGGGTACTTACGAGTGCTATCTTGTGATGGATTTGCCCGAGGGCGTTGAGGCTACGGATACGTATCCTATATCTATTAAACTTACAAAGATTGGAGACTAAGATTTTGAGCAGAATGTTTGGTACTGACGGGGTAAGAGGTGTCGCAAATGAGGAACTGACACCTGATTTGGCTTTGAAGCTGGGACAGGCGGGGGCCTGCGTGCTTTCAAAGGAGAATAAACACAAGCCTACCATTATGGTCGGATGCGATACGCGTATTTCCGGAGACATGCTTGCGAATGCTTTGATGGCAGGTGCATGTTCCGTCGGAGCAAACTGTGTATTCGTAGGGGTTCTTCCTACACCCGCAATTGCTTATCTTACCAAGAAATACAAGGTTGATGCCGGTGTTGTGATTTCAGCATCCCACAATCCGGTTGAATTCAACGGCATAAAGTTCTTTGACGGAAACGGATACAAGCTTCCGGATGCTTTGGAGG
>CAZCPW010000017.1:0-11580 GCA_964499925.1 uncultured Lachnospiraceae bacterium | reverse complement strand
GGTAATGCCACACAGGTCAATACTATCACCACTGCCATTGATTCCGCACTAAGCAGTTTTAATGTACTGCCCGCGGATGCAGTAAATCTTGTCAATCTGATCATCGGTATTGCTTTGGCAATCATCATCGCCCTGATCCTGATTGGCGGTATCAAACGTATAGGCAATGTTTCTTCCAAACTGGTTCCTTTCATGGCGATTATGTATATCGTGCTGGCGTTGGGTGTTATCATTTCTCATATTAACTCTTTACCTACTGTATTTGCTTCTATTATAGAAGGGGCCTTCAATCCCGCTTCCGTGACCGGCGGAGTGGTCGGAAGCTTCTTCACGAGCATGAAAAAGGGCGTATCCCGCGGTATCTTTTCTAACGAGGCAGGTCTTGGTACCGGATCCATTGCCCATGCCTGTGCTGATACGGACAAGCCCGTAAAGCAGGGCTTCTTCGGTATCTTTGAAGTATTTGTAGACACCATCATCATTTGTACCATGACGGCTTTAGTCATCCTATGCAGCGGTGTACCTGTAAATTACGGTGAAGCTGCCGGTGCGGAGCTGACCATCAGCGGCTTCACCGCTGTCTACGGCAACTGGGTATCTATTCTCACTGCCGTAGCTATGTGCTGCTTCGCCTTCTCCACCACCATCGGATGGGGACTTTACGGCACCAGATGTATCGAATTTCTCTTCGGCTCCCGCTCTAACAAACCCTTCATGGTGCTGTATTCCCTCACCGCTATTGTGGGCGCTACCATGAACCTTGGACTCATGTGGAGCATCGCCGAGACCTTCAACGGTCTGATGGTAATTCCTAACCTCATCGCCGTGTTCCTGCTGTCCGGCGTTGTAGTAAAGCTGACCAAGGAATATTTTGCGAAAAAGAAATCAATTGACTCAAAAGATTGACAACGATCAGATTTATGAGGTAAGGGGATTTATACGCTTTTTTATATGTTATAATCATTTTGCTTAACTTATTTCAATGACTTACGAGATTGATTATGAGGAATAGATTTTTAAAATCCTTACTTTTATTTATACTTTTATTTTTGCTTCCATCCGTAAATACCTATGCGGTTGCCGACATGGAAAGCTACAGGCTGATTACGCCAAAGTCAGACACTGTAGACAACTGGCCCGTCGGGCCCGTTACGAGTTGTTATTCCGCGGTTTTAATCGATGCTGATTCCGGTACCGTTCTTTATGAGAAAAATGCTCATGAAAAAATGTACCCCGCCAGCACCACAAAGCTTTTGACCTGTCTGCTTGCAATGGAAAAAGAAAGCGTAAACCTTAATGATATGGTCGACTTTTCATATGAAGCGGTAATGTCTTTACCCAGTGATGCTTCCAATATGGGAATGGATGTCGGCGAGGCTATGACGCTTGAAGACTGCATCTACGGAATTTTGGTTCTTTCCGCAAACGAGGTTTCAAATGCCGTTGCGGAGTACGTAAGCGGCGATATTGATACTTTCGTCGATTTGATGAATGAACGGGCAAAAGAACTCGGATGCAATGATACCCACTTTAACAATGCCCACGGATATACGGACTCGGAACATTACACGACAGCTTACGACCTGTCCCTGATTGCGCGTGAATTTTTCAAAAACGATTTTCTGGCGAAAGCCTCAAGAACACCCGTCTATCATTGGTATGCCACCGATACCCAGCCCGATGATATTTATCTTGGCTCTTCCAATTATTTCATGCGCGGTATTAAAGAATGCGAAGGCTTAGTCGGTTCAAAAACGGGATATACCGATGAATCGCGAAACTGTCTTGTGACCTGTGCAGAAAGAAACGGAATGAGACTCATTGCAGTCGTCATGAAAGAAGAAACCCCTTATCAGTATGACGACACAAACTCATTGCTTGATTACGGATTTTCAAACTTTGAAAAGATTAAAGTAAAGGACTACGATTCAAAGTATACGATAACGGATGAATCTTTCTTTCATTCGGCATCGGCCGTTTTCGGTAATTCCGGAAATCTCTTAAGCATGGATGACGATTCGTACATCATCATTCCGAAGACCATTTCCTTTGATGATTTGACATCAGAACTTGTTTTAAATGATGAAGAAAATTCAGATATTCTGGCAACGGTCTACTATAGCTATGAAGGTGTATCTTTGGGACAGGCAAACATCATGATTTTAAATAATGATACGGATGCTTCGATGTTCGATGAAGAAACCGCCGAAGTTGCAAAAGAGGAACCGACTTTTATTTTTGTAAATTACTTAATCTATACGGTAATCGGCATATTTATTTTCATCTTGGGAGTTACTTTACTGAGAAAGCTTTTTAAAGACTTTCATATTTCCGAAAAGCGAAGCGCGAGGAAGCATTGGAAAAAGAGAGGTTATTTTGATAAGAGACATTTCTTTTCAAGAAAATAATTAGATATTACAGTACTTAAAAATCCCGGAACTTTCGTTCCGGGATTTTTTTACGAAGAATTATTCTTCTGAATCCTTTTCTTCTGAATCTGAGGGTTCTTCATCCCTAATCGATTCGTCAAGTCCGAGTCCGAGTCTTACCTTTGCAATCTTTGCAATCTTGACTCCGTCTCTTAATTCCATCAGCTTTACGCCCTGAGTAATACGGCTTAACTCTCTTAATTCGTTCATACGAATCTGAATGATTGTACCCTTTGTGGTAATCATCATGATTTCGTGTTCGTCGGTAACTGCCTTAACACCGACAATCTTACCTGTTTTTTCAGTAAGATTGTAGCAGCGAAGACCCTTTCCTCCTCTGTGCTGCAAACGGAAATCGTTAAGGTTTGTACGTTTACCCATACCGTTTTCCGTAACGAACAACAGCGAGTCACCCTGATGATCCAACTGCATTCCGATTACTTCGTCGCCGTCTGCCAAATCAATACCCTTAACTCCGATTGAAACTCTTCCCAAAGGTCTTGCTTCATCTACATTAAACTCGATGCACATGCCGTTCTTTGTAACAATGAATACTTTATCATTGTCAGATGTAGTCTTAACCTCTACAAGCCTGTCATCGTCTCTTAGGCTGATTGCATTAAGTCCGGTCTTTCTGATGTTTACATATTCTTTTAACGGCGTCTTCTTTATAATACCGTTCTTTGTGACAAAGAACAGGCACTTATCATTGTCAAAGCTGTCAATAGGAATAATCGCATTAACCTTTTCACCGGGAGACAGCTGAAGGAGGTTTACCATTGCGGTACCTCTTGCAATCCTACTTCCCTCCGGTATCTCGTATACCTTCAGTCTGAATGCCCTGCCGAGATTTGTAAGGAATAAAATGTATCCGTGTGTATTGGTCATGAGTAAATCGCGTATGAAATCCTCATCAATAGGCTTTACACCGGTTATGCCGACACCGCCTCTGCTCTGAGATTTAAAGTTCTCAACCGTCATACGCTTTATGTAGCCTAAGTTGGTACAAGCAATTACAACATTTTCATTTGGAATCAAATCTTCATCTACGATTTCCGAATCATCCTGTCCGATTATGGAACGTCTGTCGTCACCGTATTTGTCGGAGATTTCCTGAATTTCCGTTTTAATAACTCCGAGCAGGAGCTTCTCATCCGCAAGAATTGCCTTCAATTCTCCAATCAATTTTACTAACTCTTCATGCTCGGCCGTCAACTTTTCACGTTCCAAACCTGTAAGAGCCCTGAGCCTCATATCGACAATTGCCTGAGCCTGAGCATCGGTAAATTCGAAACGCTTTTGGAGATTTTCTTTTGCGGCCTGAGTATTTTCACTTGCTCTTATAATGCTGATGACTTCGTCAATATAATCAAGTGCCTTCAGTAAGCCCTGTAAAATATGGTCTCTCTCTTCGGCCTTGTTAAGTTCATACCTTGTACGCCTTGTGACAACCTCTTCCTGATGCTTTAAATAATATTTAAGCATGTCAAGAAGGTTTAAAATCTTAGGCTCATTGTTTACCAGGGCAAGCATTATGACGCCGAAGGAATCCTGAAGCTGGGTATGCTTATAAAGCTTGTTAAGAATAACATTTGCATTGACATCCCTGCGAAGCTCTATGACAATCCTCATTCCCTCGCGGTTTGATTCATCTCTTAAATCTACGATTCCGTCGATTCTCTTTTCTTTGACAAGCTCGGCTATTTTCTCAATCAGCTTTGCCTTATTTACAAGGTACGGAAGTTCAGTAACTATTATACGTGACTTTCCGTTCGGCATTTCCTCAATGTCGGTAATCGCACGAACCTTTATCTTGCCGCGACCTGTTCTGTAAGCTTCCTCACAGCCTTTAGTACCCATTATCATGGCACCGGTAGGAAAATCGGGAGCTTTTACTATTTCCAAAACTTCTTCAATTTCGGTATCTCTGTCTTCTTCGATACGATTGTCTATTATCTTTACAACGGCCTTAATTACTTCACGAAGATTGTGAGGCGGAATGTTTGTGGCCATACCTACCGCAATACCGGTAGTTCCGTTTACCAAAAGATTAGGATAACGGCTTGGAAGAACAGTGGGTTCTTTTTCCGTTTCATCAAAGTTAGGAGCAAAATCAACGGTATCTTTGTTTAAATCGGCAAGAAGCTCGGTGGAAATCTTTGAAAGTCTTGCTTCCGTGTAACGCATGGCTGCGGCTCCGTCGCCGTCAACCGATCCGAAGTTTCCGTGTCCGTCTATCAAAGGATATCTAAGTGACCAATCCTGAGCCATATAAACAAGAGCACCGTATATGGAGCTGTCACCGTGGGGGTGATATTTACCCATTGTATCGCCGACGATACGTGCGCTTTTTCTGTGTGGCTTGTCAGGACCGTTATTCAATTCACTCATTGAAAAAAGAACACGTCTCTGAACGGGCTTTAATCCATCTCTTACATCCGGTAAAGCTCTGGCGGCAATAACGCTCATAGCATAATCGATGTAAGAAGATTCCATTGTTTTCTTTAAATCAACCTCGTGAATCTTATCAAAAATCTGATCGTCCATTTTGTCTCCCAAATGTTTTTAAAATTAAATATCCAAATTCTTTACAAATTTAGCGTTTGCTTCAATAAAATCACGTCTCGGCTCAACCTTGTCTCCCATAAGGGTAGTAAAGGTCAAATCAAGTTCCGACTGCGAATCCTCATCCATATTTACACGAAGAAGAATTCTGTTTTTGGGATCCATGGTGGTGTCCCAAAGCTGATCGGCATCCATTTCGCCAAGTCCTTTGTATCGCTGAATCTTATTGTTGTTGTCACGACCCACTTCATTTAATATGCTGTTCAATTCATCATCCGAATAAGCATACCAAACCTTGTTGTTTTTCTTTAACTGGTAGAGAGGAGGCTGTGCCAAAAATACATGACCTTCCTTTATGAGTCCGGGCATAAATCTGTAAATAAAGGTTAAAAGCAGGGTTGCTATATGAGCACCGTCAACATCGGCATCGGTCATGAGAATAATTTTGTGATAACGAAGCTTTGTAATATCAAAGTCATCATGTATTCCGGTACCGAATGCGGTTATCATTGCCTTTATCTCGGCATTGTCATAAATATGCTCAAGGCGGGCTTTTTCTACATTTAAAATCTTACCTCTTAAAGGTAAAATTGCCTGCGTAGCCTTATCTCTTGCACTCTTTGCGGAACCGCCTGCGGAATCTCCTTCGACTATGTAAATTTCACAGTTTTTAGGATCTTTATCCGAACAATCCGCAAGTTTACCGGGAAGAGAACCGACATCCAAAGCGGTTTTTCTTCTTGTAATATCTCTTGCCTTTCTTGCTGCTTCTCTTGCACGTGCGGCAAGAATGGATTTATCGCAGATGTTTTTACCGGTTGCTGGGTTCTGCTCGAGGAAAATGGTTAATTTTTCAGATAAAATATTGTCAACAGCCGCTCTTGCTTCACTGTTTCCTAGCTTTTGCTTTGTCTGTCCTTCAAACTGGGGATCCTCAATCTTTACGGATACTATTGCCGTTAATCCTTCACGAATATCTTCGCCTGTAAGGTTGCTTTCATTATCCTTTAATAGTTTATTTGCCCTTGCATAATCATTAAAGGTTTTGGTAAGAGCATTTCTGAAGCCCTGTAAATGAGTTCCGCCTTCGGGAGTATTTATGTTGTTTACATAGGTAAATACGGATTCATTGTAGGAATCATTGTGCTGCATGGCGATTTCCACATAAACTCCGTTTTTCTCACCTTCAAAATAAAGAACTTCCGGATATAATGCTTCTTTACTCTTATTAAGGTACTCTACGTACTCCTTTATGCCGCCTTCATAGCAAAAAGAAACTTCTTTTTTCTGCTCGGGCTCTTTACCGACATCTTCAAAGGCTCTGTTTATAAGCTTATTAAGCTGTTCTTCGGAATCTTCCTTTCCGATAGCAGCTTCTTTTGCCTCTTCTATCATACTGTCGGTGACAAGTGACTTTGAATGTTCCAAAGAACGATCGTCTCTTAAGGAAATTCTTAATCCCTTAGTCAAAAATGCCATTTCCCTTATTCTTGACTTGATGATGTCAAAGTCAAAAATAGTCGTTTCGGTAAATATCTGCTTATCGGGTAAGAAGGTAACTCTCGTTCCCGTTTCGCTCTCATCGCAGGTGCCTATTTCTTTCAAAGGATAGCAAACCTTACCGCGTTCATATCTCTGCTTGTAAACCTTTCCTCCCTGCTTGATAGTAACTTCAAGCCACTCCGAAAGTGCATTTACTACGGACGCACCTACACCGTGAAGTCCTCCGGATACCTTGTATCCGCCACCGCCGAATTTACCGCCGGCATGCAGAATTGTAAAAACAACCTCTACGGCAGGAATTCCCGCTTTGTGATTGATACCTACGGGTATTCCTCGTCCGTTATCCGTTACGGTAATTGAATTATCATCATTTATAACAACTTCTATATGATTACAGTAACCTGCCAAAGCCTCATCTATGGAATTATCCACTATTTCATAAACAAGATGATGAAGACCTCTGCTTGCCGTAGTACCTATATACATGCCGGGACGTTTTCTTACAGCTTCCAAACCTTCAAGTATCTGTATTTGATCGGCTCCGTATTCATTTTCAGGTTTATTATTAAGGTCCTTTGACATGATTCCTCCTAATTATGAATCTATGATTGTTCCTTTTTTTACTCTTATAAGTTTATTTATTTTGAAATTATTATTTACAAAATCATCCAAACCGGTACAGGTAATGATTGTCTGTATATCACCGATGGTATTCAATAAATAATTTTGTCTTTCACTGTCTAATTCCGAAAGAACATCATCCAACAACAAAACTGGTGTGTGACCGGTTTTTAATTTTATAATTTCTATTTCGGAAAGTTTTAAAGACAGAGCAGCAGTTCTTTGCTGTCCCTGAGAACCGTATTTTCTGATATCAATTCCATTTATTAAAAATGAAACATCATCTCTTTGAGGACCTACAGAAGTATTTTTGTTTTTTATATCCTTAATCTGATTTTTTTTAAGGCTTAATTTTAAACTTTTTTCATCTGTATTCGGTTCGTATATTATTTCTATATTTTCTTTTTCATTTGTAAGCTTTTTATGTATTTCAAAAATTATTTCATTAAGCTTATTTACAAACTCTCTTCTTCTTTTAATAATCTCTTGACCGTAAATAAAAAGCTGCTCATCCCATACATCCAATGTATCTATAAGCTTACTGTCATTACCTATATCTTTTATGAGTTTATTTCTTTGATCTAAGGCTTTATTGTATTTTGAAAGATTGTATAGATAAATCTTGTCTATCTGGCACAGTTCAATATCTACAAACCTTCTTCTTTCCGAAGGACCGCTTTTTATTATTGACAAATCTTCCGGAGAAAATAAAACAACATTCAAAATTCCGAGTAAATCCGTTGCCCTTTTTATCTTACTTTCATTTACATAGGCTATTTTGGATTTATTGTTTCTTATCAAAATATCAATATTTATTTCTTCTTCCGACTTTTCAAAGGATAAAGAAACTCTCGCTTCTTCCTCTCCGAAATAAATAATTTCTTTATCTCTTGATGCCCTATGAGACTTACTTGTTGCACATAAAAATATTGCCTCGAGTACGTTTGTTTTTCCCTGAGCATTATTTCCGTAAAGAATATTAGTGCCTTTATCAAAATATATAGTTGAATCTTTGTAGTTCCTATAATTTTTTAACTCTATAGACTTAATATTCATCTGAAATTACTGCTTTTTTATGATAATCTTATTTCCTTTGTAAGAAACAATATCTCCTTCATAAAGCTTTCTTCCGCGCCTTAAATCTACTTCGTCGTTAACCTTTACCAAACCGCTTTGTATTTCATTTTTGGCTTCTACGCCGTCTTCTACAAAGCCGGCGGCTTTTAAGGCCTGGCCTAATTTAATGTATTCTTCTCTGAGATTAATTACTTCTTCCATAAAATTATCTTTCTTTTACAAAATTAACGGGCAGAATCAAATATTTGTAATCTTCCGCATCGTTTTTTATAATACAGGGGCTTTTTGAATTGGTAAGATAAAGGGTAATATCTTCATCATCGAGTACTTTCAAAACATCGATCATAAATTTAGGTCTTAAAGCTATTTCTATATCTTTACCCGACTTCGTACATTCAATATTCTGTGTGTTTTCACCCGTATTTGTATTAATATACAAATTCATGTTATTGTCCGTTATTTCGAAAATTACGGGTTTAACTTCACCCTCCCTTATCATAACGGTTGTTCTGTCAATACTGTCGAGTAACTCTTTTTTATTGAGATTTACCTTTGTTTCATAATCGGGGCTGAACAATAATTCATATTCAAGGTATTCACCTTCTACCGTATTTGAAACAATTTTTGTTTTTCCTACTTCAAACAAAACATGATTTTTATCATAATAAACAACAACATCATTATCGGCGTCGCTGTTTAAAATTTTTGACATTTCATTTAATGATTTTCCCGGAATTATCAAACCTACTTCAGGATAAGTATTCTTTAAACTTATCTTTCTGTAACCTATTCTGAATCCGTCGAGAGCAACCACATCTAATTCATCGCCTTTTATTTTAAAGTAAACAGAGGTGATGATCTTATTATTGTTGTTTTCTCCTATACAAAATATAATCTGTCTGATTACATCCTTTAAAGAAAGCTCACTTAATAAGAAACTGTCTGTTCTCTTAATATTTGGTAAGGGAGTATAGTCATTTCCTTCCTGACCTTTAATATTTGTCTTAATATTTGAACTTACTATATGAGTGGTAAAATTGCTTTCTACATCAATGGTAATGTTTTGACCGTCAGGATACTTTCTGATTATTTCCGAAAAAAGCTTTGCTGCCAAAGCAACCTTTCCTTCATCAACAATTTCACCTTCTATTTCTGTTTCTATACCAAATTCACCGTCATTACCGGTTAGGGTTATGACATTATTATTTGCCTTTATTAATATACATTCTAAAACCTGCATATTAGAGTGCGAAGGAACGGCTTTTGAAACAATATTAATACCATTTAATAATTCTTCTTTTGATACAATAATTTTCATTTTGTTAATAACTCCGTTTCTGAAAAAAATTTTTTAAAATATATATAATAAATATTTATAGCAGTATTAGTAGTAGTGCCTGTTGATTAGTGGAAAATAGGCTAAAAGGTTTAAATCAAGGCAAATATTTAAATTAAAATAAATGTTTAAAATTTTTAATATTGTGTTAATTATTTAAAATTATCAACATTCCTTATATTAAAAAATAATTTTATCAACCTTTTTAACTATGATGGGGATATCTTATTCTTAATAACTTCAATGTTTGAAGCCAGTTCATTATCACTTTTAATGTCAGCGGTAATCTTGTCTATTCCGTACATTACCGTTGTATGATCTCGTCCTAAAAAGCTCCCTATTTCACTTAAGTTTAAGTCAGTAAGTTCTTTGCAAAGGTACATAATAATCTGCCTGGACAAAGCAATTTCGGAACTTCTCTTTTTTGAAAAAATAGCATCTGACTTTATTCCGTAATGTTCGGATACAATATCAGTAATGTATTGGGCATTTATTTTTAGGGGCTTATCCGGAGAAATAACATCTCTCAAAGCTTCTTCGGCCTTAGGAAGATCCATTTCAACATTATTGAGCTTTGAATAAGCCACTATCTTGTTAAAAGCTCCTTCAAGTTCCCTAATATTTGAATTTATATTATTTGCTATATATTCAATAATATCTTTACTGATATAAATATCGCAGTTTTCGGCATTCTTCATAAGAATAGCCATTTTTGTTTCGTAATCGGGAACCTTAATATCGGTTATAATTCCCATACCGAATCTTGAAATAAGACGTTCATCCAGGGTTGCAAGCTGCTTTGGAGGTTTATCGGATGACAAAACAATTTGTTTACCCAAAGAATGAAGTGCGTTAAAGGTATTGAAGAATTCTTCCTGAGTTGATTCTTTACCTATGATAAACTGAACGTCGTCGACCATCAAAACATCGACTGTTCTGTATTTTTCTCTTAATTTATTAATATCCGAAGCATTACCGCTTCTGACACTTTTAATTACTTCGTTTGTAAAATCCTCACTTGTTACATAAAGAACTTTCATATTTTTATTGTGTTCCAATATGTAATGTCCTATTGCATGCATTAGGTGAGTCTTACCAAGACCGGCTCCTCCGTATATATAAAGGGGGTTATAAGCTTCGCCCGGGGATTCCGCAACTGCCAGGGAAGCGGCATGTGCCATCTTGTTATAATTTCCGACTACGAAGGTATCAAATTTATATTTTGGATTTAAATTTGAATTTTCATAGCTGATATTGTAAGAAACATTTTTATAAGGAAGATTTTCTTTTTTCTGAAGATTATTCTCAAGCTCGAAAGACACATCATAATCATGATTCATGATTTCCGAGATTGTTACGTGAAAAGGATCCGAATATCTGGTTTTAATATATTTAAGATGAGTGGATTGATCGTAAGGTATGCTGATTATTACTGTATTGTCTTCTACATCATAGAATTTTAAAGGTTCAATCCAGGTCTTGAAGGCTACATCGGTAACGTCATATTCCCTGCGGACTGTATCTTTAATCAAGTCCCATTTACTTTCAATTTCCGACATAAATTCCTCCAAAACAAACGCATATTAATAATAAGGTAAAAATAAAATTATTATGAAAAAAACATGTACACTTTATCTTACCCCAATAGGTTAAATAATTCAAACATATATTTATCCACAAAATAGGTATAAGTTTATCCACATTTTGTGGATAAAATATTAAAGCAAACAAACATTTTATATGATTAAATAAGTTTTGTTGATAAGTTGATAAAACTTATTAATGATTATTTATCCCTTAAAAATAAAATATTTCTGCAATAATTATATATTATAATCAACAACTTATCCACATTTTATTCACCTTTTGTGGATAAATAATGAGTATAAAATATGATATAAACTTTTCCACAATCTATATGTTGATAAATAAATATTCAAAACTACATGATGTTGAAAACAATTCAATTAAAAATAAAAATTTACTTACGGATATCTCTTTTTCTTGACTTTAAAAGGCTTTTCTAATACAATCGTATTGCTGTTTTCC
>CAZCPW010000016.1:0-12367 GCA_964499925.1 uncultured Lachnospiraceae bacterium | reverse complement strand
TGCGCACTCGCGCGATGGGAAAATGTCGCTAACGCGACCGCGCTCGGCGCGAGCGTTCCGCAGGCGGAACGCTTTTAAACTATATAGGAAATTGCTACGCAATCTACTATATCTTTATCTTATTTATAGAATCTGTAGACACCGAATACTTTGCCGAGAATGGTGCAGTCATCGACAATAATGGGCTCCATGGAATCATTCTGAGGCTGCAAACGGATGTGTCCGTCTTCCTTGTAGAAGTTTTTGACGGTAGCGGAATCGTCCACCAATGCAACTACCAGATCACCGTTTTTGGCTTCATTGCACGATTCAACCATTACATAGTCACCGTTCATAATGCCTATATTAACCATTGAATCGCCCTTAACCTTTAATACAAACGCCTGACCGGAAGGAACACGTTCCAACGGAATGGGGAAGTAGGAGTCAATATTCTGAGTGGCCAAAATCGGCTGACCGGCGGCAACTGTTCCGACAACGGGAATGCTGGCGGTTTCCGTTCTGATGCTTTGGAAGGAATCATCACAGATTTCTATTGCCCTGGGCTTTGAGGGATCTCTTTTGATATATCCCTTATTCTCAAGACGCTCAAGCTGAGCAAATACTGAAGATGTTGATTTAAGATGAACGGCTTCGCAAATTTCACGAACCGACGGCGGATATCCGCGTTCCAAAATCTGCTGTTTTAAAAAGTCGTAAATTTCCTGCTGACGGGTGGTAAGGGCTTTGCTGGTCATAAAATCCTCCTTTGATATTTATTGATAAGTATAATCGTCTGTGTAAAATTTGATATCTGAATGATAACACAGATTATAAGAAAAAGCAAACAAACTTTTTGAAAATATGTTCGAAAAACCTATTGACATCCAAAACTTTGTTTGGTAACATATGTTCGTAAACAAACGAACGTTTGGGGTGAATATGATGACAGCGAACAATATTGGTATCAACAGTTACAGCGAATACAGGATATTAAATAATAAGATGAAGAGAGTAGCCGAGCTTAAACGTAATTTATTTTTAACAGGCCTCGTCCTTATATTATTTGTTTTATTTCTTACAATTTTTTCCGTTAAGTCAAACGCCTCGGAAGATCCGGATTCCAAAGAGTACAAACATTATCTTACCGTGGAAATTTTGCCCGGCGATTCCGTTTACAGCATTGCGGAAGAATATTTGAGTAACGGATATTCTTCAATTGATTCTTTGGTAAATGAAATCCTTTATGTTAACAATCTCAGTGAAACCACGGTTTTAATAAGTGGGAATTATCTCATTGTACCGGTATATTCTATCAGATAATGTTACGGAATGTTTTCATCCATTATTTTATATAGTTCCGGAACCTTAATCGGTTTTGTGATAAAGGCATTCATACCTGCTTCAAGGCATTGTATTTTATCTTCATTCATTGCATTTGCAGTCATTGCAATTATGGGAACTGTATTCGAATCGATTCTTGTAAGTTCACGAATTCTTCTTGTAGATTCAATACCATCCATTCCGGGCATTCTTATATCCATAAAAATTGCCTTATAATAATTGGGTGTTGATTTCTCAAATTTTTCAAGTCCCATTTTACCGTCTTCGGCAATTTCAACATCAGCACCGAAGCTCTTTAAAATTTCCGCTGCAATTTCTTGATTTATTATATTGTCTTCGCAAAGCAGAAATGTGTATCCGGTAAAGTCTCTTTTCTTTACACTCACAGGTTTATTTTCGCCTGAATTATTCTCTGTTATTTCATCTGAATAGGGGAAAGTTATTTGAATTACAGTTGTAGTACCTTTATTAATTTCACTTTCTATTTTAATTTCTCCGCCCATCAGATCAATTAAGCTTTTGGTAATTGAAAGCCCCAAACCGGTGCCTTCATTGTGACCCAATGATATACGATTTTCCTGAGAAAAGGCTTCAAAGATATGATTCTGAAATTCCTTACTCATACCAATTCCGTCATCGGATATTTTGAATGTAACAAGGCTTAGCTTGTCATCAATTTTAACAGCGTCTACAAACAGATCAATGTGACCGTTTTCCAATGTATATTTACATGAATTAGACAGGATATTAAATATTATCTGATTTAAACGAAGTTTATCCGTATACAGATACTTAAAAGAGTGGGTACCCTGGATTGTAAAGGTAATATTTTTCTTTTTACATATAGGAGAGATGACCGAGAATATGTAATCCGAAAATTCACGATATGTATAAGGTTCAATCGTGAGTTTGACTTTTCCTGATTCAATTCTTGACATGTCCAGCAAATCATTTATTAAGTTTAAGAGATAGTTCGATGACATTTCAGCCTTGGAAAGATAGTTTGCAACCTTGTCGGTTAAATCTTCCTTCATTGCAAGTTGAAGCATGCCAATTATTCCGTTTAAAGGCGTACGAATATCATGACTTACCAAGGATAGAAAGTCGGTTTTAGCCCGGTTTGCTTTTTGCGCCTCAATTAAAGCATTTGAAAGGGCTTCCTTTTGTTTTAAGTCATCGTTATATATCTTGGTGTTATCACGACAGGATATTGCTATTACATTTTTCTTGTTATTTAAAAAAGAAAATCGTAAAAGCTTATGATGTCCCTTTTGAGGATTGTCGTTTGTGTTAAACTGAATCAGATATTCGCCTGAATCATTGAGTTTTTTTATAAGGTTATCAAGTGTAAATACTTCCAGAACTCTATTAAGTTCACGTTCACTTGTAATGTATTTATGAAAAGCTTCCGTGAAACCTTCTATGAAATTTTTCTCGCGAATATTTAATTCCTGACTGAATTTATCAAGGATTACGTACCTGTTCATGTTGATATAGGCAAGCGCAATAAAGTCAAATTCACGTTGTACCGTACCGTTTACAAGGCGGTTTACTATCTTAATATTGTTAATATTCAGGATATGAAAAATTGCCTCGAGTTCATTGGATAATGGATTTTTAACCATATCAGCCGAGATTCTGACCCAGATTTCGTCATCCAGGCAGGTACCCATATGGACTTCAAGTGTAATTTGTATGATACCCTGACTAAACTTAAGAGCAAGGTTATTGCGCGAAAAGTTGTCAAGAAATTTATCTTTTTCACGTGCATCCGGTATAAATTCCGATAAGCCGAAAAACACCTCCTCAGAGGTTTTGGCATACATAAGTTTTGAAAGATATGTCAGTGAAACAGAAGAGTAAGAACATTCATTTTTGGATAAATTTAATTGAAAACTTGCAAGAGAATCGGGATTAATCTTTAAAGTGGCTTTTGTACGATGCTCAAAGAGTAATTCCGCTGTTTTTTCTTCGGTTAAATCAATGCCCATTCCGTGGGCCATTATCGCATGACCGTTTGAATCGCAGTCAAAATAATATTTTGTTTTGAGATATCTTGGATTTTCATTATTGGTAAAGTGATGCCAACATTCAAAGCCGGAGTCATCTTTGCCTGACTTTACTTTATTTATGTAATTCAAAAAATCATCGACATTTTCGGGTTCGATAATGTTTCTTTCAATAATTGAATAAGGAAAATTATCGAGTGTCGGAGCATTAAAAAATGAGATATTGGAAGTGGGATATACTTTTCCGAGAACAAGATCATAATCCCAGGTAAATATCTTTCCGAATTCAATGGCAAACTGATACTTTTTGTCAAGCATAGCCATACTTTTCAACGTATCTTTGCTTAATGAATTCAAAGAATTTTGTGTCCGTAAAGTATCTTCGTTCATGGCATTTCCTCAAAAAAGGTTTATATATACCTTTATGCAGTACGTTTACAAAACAAATAAAAATATTTATGATTTTTTATCTCGCAGCTTAACAATATTTGCGGCACTTCGCCTTCTGTCATCTTCAATTGCCGCGTAGTGCTTTCTTGTGGTATTTACGTCCTTGTGACCGAGTACATCGGCAACGAGGTAGATATCGCCGGTTTCTTTATACAGTGTTGTTCCGTAAGTGCTTCTTAATTTATGAGGTGTGATCTTTTTAAGATTGGTTACATTTGAAGTATATTTCTTAACCAGCTTTTCGACACTTCTTACGCAGATTCTTTTATTTTGTAAGGACAAAAATAAAGCCTTTTCATTTCCGCTCACCGGTACGATTGAACGCCTGATTTCAAGATAATCAAGCAGTGCAGTGCGAACCTCGTCTCCAAAGTAAACGGTCGCTTCTTTACCGCCTTTTCTTACAATAAAAATACCGTTTGATTTAAAATCCACATTGTCGATGTCAAGTCCGACACATTCGGAAACTCTTATTCCGGTGCCTAACAGAAGAGTGATAATTGCGACGTCACGAAGTTTTGTTTTTTCATGAAATCGCATTTGACCTTTCGTGAGCTTTTCACCGTCCTCGACCATATCAAGAAGTATTGCCACCTCATCCGGCTCCAAACGAATAATTTCTTTCTCATGAAGCTTGGGAGTAGATACAAGACTCGGAGGATTGGTGGAAATCATTTCAGACATATAAAAGTACTTGTAAAAGCTTCTTAATGAAGCAAGTTTTCTTGCCTTGCCGCGCTCATCGTTTTTAATTTCCTTGGAATTTTTTTCGTACAGGGTAAGATATTCAAGATATTCCTCAATATCTTCCCTTTTAACGGAGTCCAGAATTTCAAGCGGAAAATCTTTTATTTCGGTGTCTTTAAGTGAAGGGTTCCTTTCCTTTAAAAATTCGAAAAAGATTCGAATATCATAAGCATAGGAGAGTCTGGTACGTGAAGAAGTATATTCTTCAATTCCTCTGAAAAACTGCTTACAGAAGGGCGGAAGAGTCTCAAGCATAGACCTGAGTTTATGTATATTATTTCGTACTATTTCATCATGATATGTCAGTGTTGATGAATTATTTGACATTTTTGCTCCGTTTTTAAGATTTTTCATCTAAATATTAACATAAATTTGCCATGAATGATATAATGATACCAGGGTCGAAAAGTAAAAACTTCGATGCAAGCTTGCTTGCAAAAGAAGTTTTTACCTTGAGACCCGCCCCGGCATGAGTAAGTAGCCATTTTTCGAAGAAAATAAAGCGACTTACGAAAGTTGGGAGGATTGCGAGAGTGCGTAGCACGCAGCAATCCGTATCATTATATGTAAGTGAGGGAATATTAACCAATGAAATTCAAACCCGAAAAAAAGTACATCCAAATCAGCATGACAATTTTCTTTACGGCAGTAGCTATAATGCTGGTTTACTTTTTGTTTTTCAGAATAGCCGAAATAAAAGCCTGGTTTGCATCTATTAACAAGACACTTGCACCGATTTTTTGCGGCCTGATTTTTGCTTACCTCATGACGCCGCTTCTCAATACCATTGAAAAAAAGCTGATTATACCCTTGTTTGATAAAAGAAAATGGATGGTTTCAAACCCCAAAAGAGGCGCCCATATCAGAAGAATTTCCGTGGTACTTACTTTTCTAATCGTTTTATTATTCTTTTATTTGTTTTTCTATGCGGTTATTCCTCAATTGTACGGAAGCATTTTAAACCTCGTTTCGCAGTACAATACATATACCAATAATATTATCAACTGGATTAATGATACTCTGAATGACAATCCGGAAATTGCGGATCTTTTATCCAAAACAATTGCCGATTATTCGGATGAGGCCGATGATTATTTGAACGGAATTGTATTGCCTGCAATTCAGTCATTTATTTCACCCAATTTAAATAATATTTTTTCATCGATTTCACAGTCAATTGTTAAGCTGTTTACCGCAATTTGGAATATCATAATCGGACTTATAATTTCTTTATACGTGCTTTGCTCCAAAGAAAAATTTGCACAAGGAAGTTCACGTCTTTGCTATGCAATTTTGGAAACAAATTCCGCAAATAAATTCATAGAATCAGTAAGATTTACGCATCGTACGTTTATAGGATTTTTAAGCGGCAAAGTCGTTGATTCACTTATAATCGGAATTTTATGCTACATAGGCTGTCTGATTATGAAAATGCCGTATACGGTTTTGGTAAGTGTTATAGTCGGTGTTACAAATATAATTCCTTTCTTCGGACCGTATATCGGAGCAATTCCTTCGATTTTCATCATTTTACTGGTTGATCCAAAGCAGGCGCTGATATTTACAATTTTCATAATAGTATTGCAACAGTTCGACGGAAACTTCTTAGGACCCATGATTTTATCACAGTCAACAGGTTTGACCGGATTTTGGATTATTTTTGCAATTACTTTGTTCGGTGGTTTGTTCGGTGTGTTCGGTATGGTAATCGGTGTTCCCGTTACAGCAGTAATTTTTGCCGGTATTGAAAATATTACCGTCGGTCGACTTAAAAAGAAAAACCTTCCCGTTGAACCGGAAAAATATTACGAAGTCGGTTCCGTAAGCCCCGAAGGCGAATTTACGCATTACGAATACGAAAAACCCGAAACAAAGAAAATAAATAAGGACGGAAAATTCTATAAGGCATTTGCAAAGCTCTGGAACAAAATAAAAGGTTTCTTCGCAGGACTTGTAAGTAAGTTTAAGAAAAAGTAAGTTATGAAATATGTAGGTGTCACAATGTGGCACCTATTTATTTTGATCACAAATTTAACGAATTATTTGAACTATATTAAATTATCATCTGTAACTATTTAAAACCCTACAAATTTAACGAATTAGTTGAACCATATTAAATGTAGTGGCATTTATTTAAACTTAATAAAAATATTTAATGTTCACAAATTTAACGAATTAGTTGAACCATATTAAATGTAGTGGCAATTATTTAAACTTTATAAAAATATTTAATATTCACAAATTTAACGAATTAGTTGACGTCATATGAAATATGACGTCAACTATTCGTTAAATTTGTCTTTTGCGAATAAATGGATATGGCGTAGAAAAGGCCTCCCACAACGGGAAGCCTTTAATTTTACTTATAATTGCTTACTCATGCAGCTTTTCATAGTCCTCAACATACTGAGTAATGAATTTAACGGTTCCGTCGATTCCGAGCTTTGCGGAATTAATGCACAAATCATAGCTTTCGGCGCGTCCCCATTTTTTTGAAGAATAATAGTTGTAATAGGAAGCACGTTGTTTATCCTTTTTAATAAACAGATCCTTGGCTGCCGAAGCTGATTTTAATTCTTTGTCGGTAGCAAGCAGATGTTTGCATTTAAATTCCTCATCGGCATAAATAAAGAGGTTAATAACATTATCGAAATCGCTTAAAGCATAATCGGCACAACGTCCGACTATTACGCAGGGTCCTTCATTGGCAAATGATTTAATTGCATCAAATTGTGCAAGGAAAACCTTGTGGCTGATGGGCATATCCACAAATGACGATGAATTGTAACCAAATGAATAAGTGTCCATTACGAGGTTGTAAAGGAAGGAATTTGTAGGCCTTTCATCGTGGTTTTGAATCATCTCTTCGCAAAATCCACTGTCTTTTGCGGCTCTTGTCAAAATGGACTTATCGTAAAAAGGAATATCAAAATATTTAGCGACCTTTTCTCCTATTTCATGTCCGGCTGAGCCATATTGACGTCCTATAGTGATAACAGTTTTCATATTATGTTCCTTTCAAACAACTGTTTCCAGGATAAACTTTATCTAAGAAAACAGTAATTTTTTGTTGCTTCTTTATACAAACAATTATAATATATATTGCCGAATTTTTCAACAATTCAAAGGCTTCTTAAATAGTTTAATACCCTGACAAACTCATCGGGTAATTCTGAATCAAAGCTTAAATATTCATGTGTGGAGGGGCTTGTTAAGCCAATCTCCTTTGCATGCAGCATTTGCCCGCAAACCTTAATGGGCTCCTTTAAAGTACAGTAAAGAGGATCTCCCATCAGAGGATGATTAATCGAAGCCATATGAACTCTGATTTGATGTGTCCTGCCGGTTTCTAACTTACATTCAATGTAGGTATAGCCCTTGAAGCGCTCAAGTACATGAACATGAGTAACTGCTCTCTTGCCGTCTGAATCAATACTCATCTTCTTTCGGTCTGTCTTGCTTCGTCCGATCGGCTTGTCAACGGTTAAGTCATCTTCGGTAATATTGCCATGTACAATGGCATGATATACGCGGTTACAGGTGTGCTCTTTAAGCTGAGCCGCAATAAAGTTATGAGAATAATCATTTTTACATATGATTAAAAGACCGGACGTGTCTTTGTCTATCCTATGCACTATTCCGGGCCTTAAAATGCCGTTTATACCGCTTAAACGACCGGATAAATGAAACAATAAGGCATTTACAAGAGTTCCTGCGTAATGACCGTTTGCGGGGTGTACGACCATGCCTTTGGGCTTATTTACGATGCAAAAATCATCGTCTTCATAAACAATATCTATGGGAATATCTTCGGGAAGAATATCCGGAATAACAGAATCGGGAACGTTTAAAATGATTTTATCATCGGTCTTTAAACGATAACTTGATTTCTCAACTTTATCGTTTACAGTCATTTCCCTGTTTTCTATGATTTTTTGAATGTATGAACGGGTAAGATTCGGAATGTTGGATGTCAGATATTTATCAATTCTCTCACCACTGTCATCTTCGGAGACTGTAAATAAATATTGATTCATCTGATATCGCGTGTCCTTTGCTCCACAATATTCAAGAAATTTAAATCACGTTCATGATAATGAAAAATAAGTAAAAATAACATTATCAGAACAGACAGTGTAATGAAAATATCCGATATATTAAATATCGGGAAAATTTTAAATTTAAGATATATGAAATCTATTACATAACCATACATAATCCGGTCTGCCATATTTCCTATTGTACCGGCAATTATCATGGAAAGGAAAATACTTGCCTTGCTGTATGCCTTTTTGGATGGCATTTTAAAAATCAAATAACCGCATACTATTACTACAAACGCAGCAATTGACAATAAAAAAATTTTTTGACCGGAAAATAAGCCGAATGCAAGACCGTAATTTTGATAGTATCTTAATTCACAAACACCCGGAATAAGGGAATAAGACGGACGATCGAGTAAATTTTTCAAAACAAAAAATTTGGAAACCCGGTCGCCTGCGATGATGATTATGATTGTTAGAATATCGAAAAAATAAAGTCTCTTTTTATTTATCTGTACTGAATTCATCTAGTCCTCCGGAGTGTAATTCAGTTCATTTAAAGCTTCTTTTATCAGTTCGTTTGATACACCGGTATCGGTAAATCCGCCGCCGATTCTATTAAACAGGATAAAATTTTCGGGCTTGCAATCTAAAATTTTTGCATACAAATCTTCTATTCTATCCGCTTCGACGGAAATAGGCAGATTGAAAGGAACGAACATATCACGAATCTCATAATATTCGTCCATTTCAATGAGATTCATCTTCCACGATATAAAGGAAGAAATCACCAAAGCCAGGGCCTTTGCTTCACCGTAGCTGTAAGTGGTCTCAAAATACTCTATTATCGGATTGATGAAAGGATTTTCCAAATCTATTGTCTTTTTAATCTTTCCATATTTGGTAAGAAGGGTCTGCAAGGTTTCCTTGTCTTTATCAAAAATCTCATACATATTTTTGATAATCCATGAGTAAAAGCCGGAATTGTAAAGAAGTCCGGCTTCAAGAAAATCTGCTATTTTAGAATAATATTCCCTTTCGGAAAGGGATATCAGTGATTCTGCAGTCATAAAAACACCTTTGTTTATAAATCAAAAGGGCTGAGTAATGTATCCTGAGTTGCTCCGGAAACATCAACCGTTGAGGGAGTTGCAATAAAGATGTAGTTGGATATCTTTTGAAGATTGCCGTTTTCCGCAATGCAGGCACCGGTAATGACATCCAATACTCTTTGCGAAATCGAAAGATCGATACCCTCAAAATTCAAAAGAACAGTCTTGCCGTCGATTAATGTTTCAACGATTTCTCTTGCCTCATCAAAAGCCTGAGGTTTAAAAATGCATACTTCCGATTCGTTCAATAGTGTCCTCCTTTTTTGCGGGTTAATCTGTTTCTTTATAGGCTTAACCGTTTTCTCCTCTTCGTGAGGCTCATCCTGAGGTTCGGTTTCGTCGGCATAATCGTTTTCGTAACCTTCGTATTCATCATCGTCATCATCATTGCCGCCGAAATTCATAATCCCGGCGAGTTTATCCATCATACCCATTTTTGGATCTCCTTATTTCGAATAATTTCTAGCACCAAAAATTTTCGTGCCGACCCTTACATGAGTGGCACCCTCTTCTATTGCTACCGTATAATCGGAAGACATTCCCATTGAGAGAATTTGCATAGAAACATTATCAATGTTTTGGTTTTCTATGTCAATGGCTAATTGTTTCATGGACGCAAAATATTGACGGTTATCCTCAGCATTGTCAACATATGGTGCAACTGTCATAAGACCTTTTAATGAAACATTGGAAAGCTTTGAAATTTCCATAGCCAGAGAAAGCACGTCTTCCTTAAATACTCCGAACTTACTCTCTTCTCTTGCTATATTTACTTCAATAAGAATCTTGGAAACAATATTTCTTTTTAAAGATTCTTTCTGAATGACTTTTGCCAGTTCAAGACTGTCGACACTGTGTATTAGTACGGCTTTATCAACTACATCTTTAACCTTATTCTTTTGAAGATGTCCTATCATATGAAAATGCGTATCGGAGGGCATTAAAGGGTTTTTACATACTATTTCCTGAACCTTATTTTCTCCGAATTCCCTTGCACCTGCCTGATAAGCTTCAATCAATTTGTCAATTGGCTGAGTCTTGCTTACTGCAATTAAAGTTATGTCGGAAGCATTTCGTCCGGATACAAAAGCGGCACGTTCAATTTCCGCTCTTACCGATTCAATATTTTCTTTTATCATTACTGACCTCAATAATAAACAAAATCATCTTCGGATACGATTGATGCATCCAAGGCTATGTAATCATATGCTCTCAATCCGTATGTGGAATTGGGCTGTACAATTGAATATTCGTCATTTGAATAAAGAATTTCAATACGTTTAAATTCAGCGTAGCCCTTGTTAATGTTGTAAACGCCTATAAGGGTACCGGTCTTTCCGACTATCATGGTCGAGTCGGAACTTCCGTCAAGGGCGGTATCGGGCTTGATAAGCGTATCACCGTAATTAAGAGACAAGGTTTCAACGTAATAATATTCATCCGTTTCTTCGGCTATGTCTATTGTAACCGCCTTTGAAATTTCACCGTTTTCTCCGTATTCCCGTCTCAAAACCACAGAATCGGAGGAATTGCTTCCCTTTGTCACGTAATCCTTGTCGATCAGGTAAAATGCTTTTTCGGCAATTGAGGAATTTGGAACCTTAAGACCGGTGTCATTCTCAAGCATCAGCTCAATCTCCACGAACCTGTCTTTACAGAAGGTAATCATCGAATTTGTAAACTCAAGCTCAATAACCGAATAATCATCAAAGGTATTTATGAGAGAAACCTTTCCCCAGGATGTATCAAGAGTTTTCGAAAACTTAACTTCAACGTAATCGTTCGAAGTGATTTTTTCAACGTCATCGTTTGCGACTAAGATTGCAAGGCTCCAATTTTCGTCGTTTATATATTTATATGCAAAAGAACCGGATTCTATCAGGTTGTCGTTTATGATTTCGGTTTTGTTGTACTTTTCTTCGTCAAAACTGTCGACCGAAAGACTTGATGCATCAAGATCTTCGTAGCCGTCAATATAATAAAGAATGAGTCCGGAATCCTCGGAATAATAATAGTCTATAATGTCGTTTGCACCCGAAAGCAGATCCACATCTTCAAGGATACGACGATTCTTGATTTTGGAAAGCTCGTTATTTGTCTGTGATTCAAATACCGATGCTTCGGAAAAAGAAACCGGAGAAAAATTCTTTGAAAAAAGCTGAAGATCCTGTCTTAACGAGGAAAGCTCGGTTGTTGTGAGGGAATTGTCCAAATTAACAAGGCTTCCGTATAAATCAGAAACCTTTCCGGATTCGTCTATACAGTACACAAGGCTCTTGGCCTTTGCTTTTTCACCCTCATTTAAGAAATAATTAATGTAGCCTGTAGAATTTGTATAAACAACATGTTCGTTCCGCAATGCAATCCCGGTATAAATCCTGTTTTCCGATAACATTCCGGTCTTTACCTGATAACCGGTAATAGTTTGGTTCTTAAAGGAAAGAACAAGGCAAATGACAATATAAATCATTATTACGATAAAAATTATCGTACCAAGATCGAGCTTAAGGCCTCTTTTTAATTCAGTTATATTTCCACTTCTTTTTTGTGACATAAAATTTCCTGTTTAAGATATAGGAATTAATATATCCTATATCTTAAAAAAACCCCGACCTAAGCCGGGGCTTCTAAGTTTAAATTTTAAAGCGAGATTAAAATCTTTGTCTTTGCAAAATCGGAAAGT
>CAZCPW010000015.1:0-12675 GCA_964499925.1 uncultured Lachnospiraceae bacterium | reverse complement strand
CCTCGTAATATTCTACTACAAAATAAAAGCTTCCGAAATCCTCAATGGGATAAATCGCGGAATAATAATAGTAAAAGTTTCCGCTTACATCGGGCTTGTGAACGCCGTCGGTCAGATATCCTATTTGAACCAAATGTTCCGTAAGAGCACTTACGGCTTCAGCCGGAGTATAATTTGCCTGCAAATTAAGCGTGTACTTTTTCTCAACGACATCACTCTTGGTGCCGTCACTTGCATAGCTTACAAACTTGTAGGTGGTGGTTCCTTCTTTCATCGGAATCGGCGATATGTACTTCGTGGAAGCCTTGCTCGGTTCGGTGCCGTCGGTCGTATAGTAAAGTGTAAACAACGACGGGACATCCGCTTCGATGAGGGTTGCCTCTGTGTAAGTGCCGGACTCCGTAAGAATGTCGGGCTCAAAGGAATAATCGGCATTAATCTGATACTGCTTTGTGACTACATCACTTGAAATGCCGTAAGGATTGATATAAACGGCATTGACGGTATACTGACCCGATTCAAGGAAAATAGGACCGGTATAGACTTCGGATTCGGAATTTGGCGTGGATTTGTCAAGTGTATAGTAAATTTTTCCGTTTCCGTCCGAAGAAATTTTTAAAGCAACCGTTTCGTCGTATTCCCCTTCTTTTGCGTTAAACAAAGGAGAAAAAACACAATAATCATTAAATTCCGTAATAATCTCGGGAATCGTACAGGTCTTTAAAATCTCTGCGATTAAAGCGTAATTTTCGCTTCCTTTGTATACGGATATAATCTTTCGATATGCCGTCTCCTGCTCACTGACGGGGAATTCGCCTTCCGTTATTTCAACAAGAGTATATACGGCGTCGTTTTCACGATTCAGGGTATAGTAATAATCCGCAATCGTAAACAAAAGGTCCGAGGAAGGCTCGATTTTGTATGCCTTTTCAAGACAGGTAATCGCACCGGTAAGGTCATTGTCATTGTACTTTTCGGTTGCCTGATTCAGCTGATAGGAAAGACTGTTCTGCTTTGAATAATTGACCACAAAGACTATTACAAAGACAACGCAGACAGTTAGGGCAAGTGCAACAGCAGCATAAATAACCTTACTGTTCTTTTTCCTTGAAAGAAGCATTGAAATTAAATTGGGATCGTCATCAAAATCAAGACTAATATCGTCTTCATCATCTTTTGAAGTATCATCATCGTCGAAATCAAGATCTTTTAAATCGTATGAAAAATTGTCATCGGATACGAGCTCCAACTCAGCTCCGCATTTTTCACAGTAAAGCATACCTTCTTTAATTTCGGCATTACAATTGGGACATTTCATAAATTATAAATCTTTCTATTTTTCTATTGCTTTGACACAGTTAGACATCAGCATGGTAATTGTCATGGGGCCGACTCCGCCCGGAACAGGGGTTATCTTTGATGCCGCTTCTTTGGCAGATTCAAAATCAACATCACCGCAGATGTGATTGTTTTCATCTCTGTGGATGCCGACGTCAATTACGACAGCGCCGTCTTTAATATAGTCCTTGTTTACAAACAAAGGCTTTCCGACTGCTACAATCAAGATATCCGCTGTTTTGCAAATGTCTTTAAGATGCTCCGTCTTTGAATGACAGACAGTAACGGTAGCGTTTTCCCTAAGCATTAAAAGTGCCATCGGCTTGCCGACTATATTGCTGCGCCCTATAATTACGCAATGCTTACCCTGAATGGAAACATTGCTTCTTTTTAAAAGTTCAACAACTCCCGCGGGAGTACAGGATACAAAGCCGTCTTCTCCCACGCATAAAGAACCGACATTTTCGACATGGAAGCCGTCAACATCTTTCATGGGTGAAATTGCTTTAATGACCTTTTTTTCATTGATGTGACCGGGTAAAGGCAGCTGCACCAATATTCCCGTTATTTTTGAATCGTTATTAAGTTCATTTATAATCGAAAGAAGCTTCTCTTCCGTGGTATTTTCCGGAAGCTCGTAGGAAACGGAGCCTATGCCTATGTATTCACAGGCTTTCTTTTTATTGCGCACATAAATGGAGGACGCGGGATCCTGACCGACCTGAATAACCGCAAGGGTTGCATTCTTCCCTTCCTGCTTTAATTTGCCGACCTTTTCTTTTAATTCTTCCTTTATATCGGCAGAAATCTTCTTTCCGTCTATAATTTCCATGATAAGCTCCTAAAACAGACCTTTTATCGTTCCGTCTTCGTCTAAATCTATGCTTAAAGCCGCGGGTTTCTTTGGAAGTCCGGGCATGGTCATTACTTCACCTGTGAGGACTACGACAAAGCCGGCTCCGGCGGATACATAAACTTCTCTTACGTTTAAGGTAAAGCCGGTGGGCTTACCCAGCAGCTTCGGATCATCGGACAGGGAATACTGAGTCTTTGCAATGCAAACGGGAAGATTTCCAAAGCCCAAATCCGTGAGCTTATTAAGGGCATTTTCGGCTTCCTTTGAATAGCTCACATCCCCGGCTCCGTAAATCTTTACTGCAATTGCGTTAATCTTCTCTTTTAAGGAAAGGTCGCACTCATACAGAGGTTTAAAATGACTTTCTTTTTCATTGAGAGTCTTGATAACCTTGTTTGCAAGTTCGATTCCGCCCTTGCCGCCTGCTTCCCAAACTTTTGAAAGAGCAAATTCACAGCCTCTTTCTTCACAGAAGTTCTTTACAAATTCGGTTTCTTCCTCCGAATCCGAAGAAAAGGCATTTAAGGTTACGACAAGCGGAACACCGTATTGCTTGATATTCTCGATATGTTTTTCAAGGTTACAAATACCTTTCTTTAAAGCATCGAGATTCGGTGTAGACAAATCTGCCTTATTTACTCCGCCATTATACTTTAATGCTCTGATTGTAGCAACTATTACGCAGGCATCGGGCTTAAGCCCTGCGTTACGGCACTTTATATCAAAGAACTTCTCCGCGCCGAGATCCGCGCCGAATCCTGCTTCGGTGATTACGTAATCTGCCATCTTGAGCGCATACTTTGTGGCCAGAACGGAGTTGCAGCCGTGTGCGATATTTGCAAAAGGTCCGCCGTGAACAATCGCAAGAGTATGTTCGAGAGTCTGTATGATATTGGGCTTGAGCGCATCCTTTAAAAGAACAGCCATAGAGCCTACTGCATTCAAATCTGCGGCCGTTACGGGCTCGCCCTTGAGATTGTAGGCTACAATTATCTTTCCGAGTCTTTCCTTCAAATCATGAATGTCCTCGGCGAAGCAGAGAATTGCCATAATTTCGCTGGCAACGGTAATTACGAAGTGATCTTCCCTCACAAAGCCGTCAGATTTTTTCCCAAGTCCGATTACGATATTTCTGAGGGCTCTGTCATTCATATCAAGGCATCTCTTCCAGACTATCGACCTTGTATCGATTTGGAGTTCGTTTCCCTGCTGAATATGATTGTCAATTAAAGCAGCCAGCAAATTGTTTGCGGCAGTTATTGCGTGAAAGTCGCCCGTAAAATGAAGGTTTAAATCTTCCATCGGTACAACCTGGGCGTATCCTCCTCCGGTCGCTCCGCCCTTGATGCCAAAGCAGGGCCCGAGGGACGGCTCTCTTAAAGCACAAACGGCTTTTAAGCCCATCTGATTAAATGCTTCCGTAAGTCCGACGCTTGTTGTTGTTTTTCCTTCTCCTGCGGGAGTGGGATTGATGGCTGTCACCAAAATCAGCTTACCGTCTTTGTTTGATTTGTTTTTTTCATACCATTCATCGGAAATCTTTGCCTTATATTTCCCGTAAAATTCCAAATCATCTTCGGAAATTCCGATTTTCGCGGCAACTTCTTTTATAGGTACAAGTTGTGTCTCCTGAGCAATCTCAATATCAGATTTCATCTTAACCTCCGTACTCTTCCAAATAATTTTCAAACTGTTCCCTTGACATAAGGATTTCACGCGGCTTCGTGCCGGCATCGGGGCCTACGACATTCGCTTCCGCAAGCTGATCCATTACTCTTGCGGCTCTGTTAAAGCCTATCTTAAACTTCCTCTGAAGCCATCCGATGGATGCCTTATTGGAATCTATGATAAAGAAACCTGCGTCTTTAAACAATTCATCATTTTCGTCACCGCCGGCTGAGTCGCCTGACTGAGCACTGGCCCCGGCACCTGAAGAAGAACAGGTTTGAATCTTTGCTTCAATATCGTCATCGTAAGAAGCAATACCCTGCGCTTTTATGAAATTGACCACATCCGACACTTCCTTGTCAGATACGAATCCGCCCTGCAATCTGACAGGCTTTTTAAGTCCCTTAGGGAAAAACAACATATCGCCTTTTCCCAAAAGTTCTTCGGCACCGTTCATATCAAGAATGGTACGTGAGTCCACACCGCTTGAAACCGCAAAGGCAATTCGGCTCGGCATATTTGCCTTGATAAGTCCGGTTATTACGTCAACGGAAGGACGCTGTGTTGCAATAATCAAATGAATTCCTGCGGCACGAGCAAGCTGAGCCAGGGAACAAATCGAATCTTCGACGTTTTTACGTTCCTGAAGCATCAAATCGGCGACCTCATCAACGATTATTACGATATGGGGAAGCTTTGGATAAAGCTGTCCTTCACCTTTTTCAGCAACCGCTTTATTGTATCCCGAGATATCTCTTGCTCCGAAATCGGCGAACTTTTTGTATCTCTCGTGCATTTCGTTTACCGCAAAGGCCAAAGTAGCAGAAGCCTTCTTTACATCCGTAACGACCGGAAGCAACAAATGCGGTATTCCGTTATAAACACTTAATTCAACAACCTTCGGGTCTATCATGACCAGCTTTACGTCATCCGGATTTGCTTTGTAAAGAATACTCATAATCAAAGTATTGATACAAACAGACTTACCCGATCCGGTTGCACCCGCTATCAAAAGATGAGGAAAATTTTCTATTCCGTAAACAATTGTCTTTCCCGAAATATCCTTACCTACCGCAAAGGCAAGATTTGAATTGAATTTATTGTATTCATCCGTATCAATCAGGTCTCTGAATAATACCGGCTCTGCCTCTTTATTCGGGACCTCTATTCCTATGGCAGCCTTTCCGGGAATAGGCGCTTCAATACGAATCTCGGAAGCCGCAAGATTAAGCTTTATATCATCCGAAAGGTTCTTGATACGGCTGACCTTGGTGCCCATTTTCGGTTGAAGTTCAAAGCGGGTAACGGTCGGACCCTGACTGGTATTTGTAACCGTTGCCTCGACCCCGAATATTGAAAGGGTTTCTTCAAGTTTACGAGCAGTCTGATCGATATAGGCTTTTGAATTTGAAGACTTCTTTTCTCCTTTTTTCAAAAGCGTACGGGGAGGGAATACATAGGCAGATGACGATACCGGCTTGTTTACAATAATCGTTTGAGTTTCAGTGGCCTTGGGCCTTGAATCGGAAATAGGATTTGAAACCTTTGTGCTGCAAGTCTCTTCTCTTGAAATACCTATATTGGGCGAAACGTTTACAGCCGAAGCAACTTCTTCTTCCTCAAATATATCAATGTCTTCCGTCTCCGGAACGACCACCGTATCCACCGTGTTTGACGAAGTGAATTCAAGCGTTGAAGGTGAGAATCCGTTTAGATTAATTTCATGAATATCGTCATTGGTGTTTGCATTTGTCACATCACCGTTAACTTTTTCGGCATTATCCGATAAAGTTGTATTGAAAGTAACGCCAACGGCCTTTTTGTTTCTTTTTAAAACCGCTTCGTCTGATTTTATTTCTTTTCGTTCAAGACTTTCTTTCTCGCGGGCTTCTTTTTGCTTGGCTCTCAGCTCTTCTCTTTTAAGACGTTCTTCTTCACGGCGCTTTTGAATCTCAAGCTTACGGTCATTGTATAATTCAGCCTTAATCTCACGGTTTGCATCGGCATTATCCCGGATATTCTGTGAACCTTCGCGAATGCCGTCGATTATGGATTTGCCTGTAAGAACTATCAGCAAGACAAGAATCAGCATGGAAATGATGATGATGGTTCCGGCCATATTCACGGCATTAAGAAGTGCATAGTCAAGGCTTCCCGCAATGACTCCGCCGCCTTTTCGCTCGGTTGATGAATATTTGTAAATCTCCGAAATCGAATATTTGTCGATTGTCTTTGAAATTCCGCTTATGAGATCAACTATCATGTCAATAAGCAAAAATAAAAGGCTTAAGGAAATCACGTTCTTAACGCATACGGAATTACATGATCCGCCCGCAAGCTGGAAATATAAAAACAATGCAACTGCAAACAGAGGCGCAATATAGTTTAAAAGACCGAAAACACCGAACATAAAGCCTGAAACGGCACTTCCGAAACTTCCCGCAATATTAAAATTACAAACAAAAAGAAAAACTCCGAGCGCTATCACAACAATAGCCTGAATATCCCTTAAAAGGGCATACTCCTGCTTGGTGCGCTTCTTTGAGTTTTTCTTTGAAGTACTTGTTCTTGTCGTTGTCTTTTTACGTCCCGACGCACTTTTGTACTGAGCCATCTTTAACCTTCTTACCAATATTAGTTCATACTGGAATCTATTGTACCATATGTTGTGTAAAATGCATACGGGAAGGTCAAAAAACTACAATTCAAAATCATCGCCATCTTTTATGTCAATATCAAAATGCATATCCTTTTCATCGGGTTCAAAAGCAAATTTCAGTTCTTTCTTTACATGTTTTTTGGGACCCGGCAAAGGATTGTCTATAAATTTGATTTCGGGTTTCTTACCTGTATTATTTTTAACTTTTTCAACCGGAGGTTTTATTTCCGTATTTTCTGCGGCTTTTTCTGTCAAAGGTTTTATGTCTGCAGCTTCTGCAGTTTTTTCTCTCGAAGGTTTTATGTCTGCAGCTTCTGCAACCTTCTCTGTAGGAGGCTTCGTATTTATATTTTCTTCGATCTTTTCTATCGAACTGATAACTGATTCCTTTGTAATTTCTTCGATATGAAGCTTTTCTGCTTTAACTTCAACCGGCTGTTCTTTATCCGTTGATACGGACTCAACATTTGCCGTTTCCGTGGTCTTAACCTTTTTTGAAACCATAACCGGGTAAATCAGAACGTACATACCCATTCCGGCAAGTAAGCTTAAGGACATTATGATGACGTATGAATTCAGATATCCCGAGCGGTCAAACAAAATCCAGAAAATTTCTATTAAAAAAATAATTTCGGGAAGAACAATCCTGTTCTTTTTCGTAATGTAAAAAGAAAGACATCCGTATAGAGCAAAAACTGTTAAAGCAATGCCGAAATAATTGTGCGAAGAATACACCCCGATGAAACTGTCAAAAGAGAAATTAAACAAAAAGAACGAAGGAATAAATACAATTTCCCTCATGCCTTTGAAAAAGAAAATGACAGCAAGAAAAATAAGCAAAATCGTAAGCGGATATTTGTTTTTATTGGCTTCGCAAAAATAAGAAGCGATATAAACAATAATCGAAACAAACAAAAACCAAAGCAAAATACCCGTTAAATCATAGATTAAATCGTTAACAAAAGCTATAAAGGTTAACCCAATCGATATAAAAGGCATGGTAAGCGTGCCGAACATTAACCTTGCGGAAAGGGAAAAAAGTACAATTGCGGCAACGCACAGCAAAAGATTATAATAGACGATTACATTGTCAAAAAAGCCGAATACTTTCAAAAGAAATCTCAAAATTACAAAATACTCTGCTTCAATAAAATTATCAAAATTGACCGACGTACCTTCAAAATAATCCGTTACTTTTGAATATTGTAAGTAATTAAAGTCTTTCACAATGTAAGACTCGATATTGTAAATGTTAAATGACAGGAATAATATCAGAATAATCGCAAAAAAGACCATGGAAACAATGTTCAAGGCCTTTTCATTAAAACGAGGGCTTTTCTTCAAAGCCCTTAAGTGTTTAAAAAATATAATAAGAGCAAAAACTCCGCAGCAAAGTATTACGGCGGAAACTCCGCAAAAAGCTTCAATCGGAATATTAAAGAAAGAAAATTCAAAATTACTCGAAAGATCAATCTCGGTAAACAGCTCAACAAAGAGTAAATATAAATTTAAACTCATGACAAGGGTAGCCAATGTTCCGACAATGTATCCAAAGATGCCCTTTTTTACCTGCATATATCCTCCAAGGCCCAGGCAAAGATGCCTGCACGAGTTTTAATTTATTTGTTTTCGTTTTCTTTGTCCGTAAGCAGTTTCTCGATATTGTAGCGAGGTCTGTGCTTTACTTCAATGTAAATCTTTCCGATATACTGTCCCACAAGGCCGATACATACAAGCTGCACACCGCCTAAGAACCATATCGAAAGCATAAGTGAGGTCCAGCCCGGAGTTACCCTTCCCAAGCAGAAAGAAACAAGCGCATAAATAGCCGCAAGAAGGCTCAACACCACAATACATACGCCCAAGCCGGTAATCATTGTGATTGGCTTAACGCTGAAGGATGTAATTCCGTTAAAAGCAAGCGCAAGCATCTTCTTTAAAGGATACTTACTCTCTCCCGCAACTCTTTCCTTCCTGTCATAGTAGACACAGTCGGTTTCGTAGCCGATAAGAGGCATCATTCCGCGAAGGAACAGATTGTACTCTTTGTACTCGGAAAACTGAACCATTGCACGCTTACTCATAAGTCTGAAATCCGCGTGATTGTAAACTGTTTTAACGCCCATTCCGCTCATAAGCTTGTAGAAAGCCTGAGCAGTCGTACGTTTAAAGAAGGTATCCGTGGTACGCTTTTTCCTGACACCGTATACGATATCCTTGCCTGCATGGAACTTGTCAATCATTTCTTCGATGACATCGACATCATCCTGAAGGTCCGCATCAATCGATACCGACATATCGCACATATCGATTGAACTTATCAAACCCGCAGTCAGGGCAAATTGGTGTCCGACATTGCCGGCAAGCTTGAGTCCGAAGACCTCATGCGGATAAAGAGCATGTTCTTCCTCGATAAGCTCCCAGGTCCTGTCCTTCGATCCGTCGTTTACAAACAGAATAAAACTGTCTTTGGAAATCTTTTCTTTATCCGACAAATCCTTTAGTACATCGCGAAGAGCCTTAGAAGCAATCTTTAAAACCTCTTCTTCATTGTAACAGGGAACTACAATAGCAAGTCTGTCCATACTCTTACCCCTTTATCGATTATTCTTCCTCTTCCCAGTTGGTATAAACGTTTTGAACGTCGTCCTCTTCGTCAAGAAGGTCTAAGATTCTCTGTAAACATTTAACAGCATTTTCATCTGTTACGCTAACATAGTTTTGAGGAATCATGGTAACTTCGGCGCTTGAAAAAGAAATTCCTTCTTTTTCGAGGTTCTTTAATACTGTATCGAAGTCATTAGGATCGGTAAGAACCTCATAGCAATCCTCTTCTTCGTTGAAATCCTCTGCACCGGCATCAAGAACAGTCATCATAAGGGTGTCTGCATCCATGTTGCAGTCTTCTTTGTCTATATAGATCTGACCCTTCTTGTCAAACATAAAGGATACGCAACCCTGGGTTCCGATGCTTCCCTGACCTTTTGTAAATGCGCTTCTGACATTTGCGGCGGTACGATTCTTATTGTCGGTCAGACAGTCAACGATAATGGCAATTCCGTTGGGGCCGTAACCTTCATAAGTGCAGTACTCGTAATTTACGCCGCTGCCTTCGCCGGCTGCCTTCTTGATACCTCTTTCGATGGTATCGTTGGGTACGTTGTTTGCCTTAGCCTTGGCAATAACGGTTGCAAGCTTGAAGTTGTTGTTGGGGTCCGGTCCGCCTTCTTTAACGGCAACTGCAATTTCGCGTCCGATAATGGTAAAAATCTTACCCTTTGCGGCATCGTTCTTTTCCTTTTTATGCTTGATATTTGCGAATTTTGAATGTCCTGACATTTAGTTTCCTTCTTTCGTTTGTTTATCTGTTTTTTTTACAGAAACCTTTGATATGTTCCTGTTTTCAACCTTAATAATGGAAAAAGAATAATCTCCCAACTCGATGGAAAATTTTTCACCTTTTTCGGGAAGCCTGTCAAGCTTTGAAATCATAAAGCCGTTTAACGTTTCAAAGTCCTCGGTTTCAAATTTAACGGGAATGACCTTTTCAATATCGGAAAGCGGTGTGAAACCGTCTGCGATATACGAATCCTTGCCTGTCTTCCTGATATGCTTTTCTTCCTCATCATATTCATCAAGGATATTCCCGACAATTTCCTCAAGGATATCCTCCATCGAGACAAGCCCCACCGTCTGACCGTACTCATCGATGACGATTGCCATCTGGGTTTTCTTGGATTGCATGGTCTTAAAAAGATCGTTGATATTCATGGTCTCGGGAATGAACATGGCTTTCCTGATAAGACCCTTGATGTCGCAAATCGGAGCCTCCAAACTTTCATCCTTTGCATGAAAACGCATTGCATCCTTTAAATAAAGAATACCGACAATATTGTCGAGATTTTCATCGTAAACTGGATATCTTGAGTTCCTGTTTGAAAGCATAAAATGAAGAGCTTCGTGAAAAAGCATCTTTTTGTCGATTGCCAATATATTTGAACGATTTATCATAATCTCTCCGGCTTCTTTGTCACCGAATTCAAATATATTGTTTATCATGGTCGCCTCGTCGGTTTCCAAAACACCCTGTTCATGGCCTTCATTTACCATTGAAATGATTTCATTTTCATCCTGAACGGGAGGCGAAATTTTCTTTATGCATCTGATTATTATGTCAGCAATTACCAAAACAATCAGAACTGCCGTTAAAATTATGTACCACATTAAACTTACCTTTAAAAGCACAAATTAAAATATATCATCCGGAAAAGTAATCGTCAATTACCCTACTTTAAATCCAAACCGCTTGCCTTGTTCCTGTCGACATGGTAATTCAAGTCAAAAATATCGATGACTTCCGTGCCGAAAATGTTCTTCATATAGGTATACAGGGCGTGGTTTCTTGAGGTCTTGGTTTCCTTTTCCGCAAGGTTCTTCTTTAGCTCGATTCGCATACTTGTAACCCACTGCTCGATATTCAGAATTTCCTCATAGTTTGACTGAACCTCGTCGTAACAGACGTCCATCGTTGCAAGCATTAAGTCAAAATTCTTGCTTTCAAGTAGCTTGCTCGTCTTATAATAGTCTTCCGCTGCTTCCTTAAGCTTGTCATTAACCTGCTCTATGATGCTCTTCTTTTCGTCCAAAAGCTTTTGAACCTTCTCGTCGTTTTTGGAAATGTCATCCATGAAACCGACGATTTCGTCCATAGTCTTTCTTTTTAACGCGGTCAGATCGTTTTTTCTTTTGGTCAAGCGGGCCTGTTTCTTTAAAAGTTCATTAACTTCCGATTCCAATACTTTTATCTCGGGAGTCGGGTTTGTCTGGGTAAACAATCTGTGCCAGTTATTGTCAAGGGTAAGAATGGGAATCTTCTTACCTTGAAGTGCCCTGGTAAAATCCTCGTCTGATTTAGCCATATGCCTCCGATTAAATATTATCCGATTCCATACGGGAAATTTTGTAAGTAAGCTTCATAAGTGAATCCGAAAGGTGGACATTTTCGACAACTATTCCCTTCGGAACGTTTAAATCAACATGAGCGAAGTTCCAAAATGCCTTTACCCCACAATTTACAAGCTGTTCGGCAACCTTTACCGCACTTGTCTTCGGAATGGTCAAGACTGCTATATCAATGGCATTCTCCTTGACGAAGGCTTCAAGATGATCCATGGGCTGCACATACATGTCACGAATCTTCTTGTCGTAAAGTTCGGGATTATTGTCAAAGATACCGGTAAAATGAAAACCTCTTCTTTCAAAGTTCATATAGTTGGCAAGCGCCTGACCTAAATTTCCGGCTCCGATAATTACCAGATGATGCGCTCTGTTAATACCTAAGATCTTTGCAATTTCATCATACAGATAATTTACCTTGTATCCGTACCCTTGCTGTCCGAAACCGCCGAAGTTGTTAAAATCCTGCCTAATCTGCGAGGCGGTCACATGCATCAGTTCCGAGAGCTCCTGCGATGAGATTCGCTCGACATTGGAGTCCTTCAATTCTCCGAGGTAACGTAAGTATCTCGGAAGTCTCCCGATAACGGCTTGTGAAATATTTTTATCATCCATATCTATTTTAATCCCCTATATTTTTTACGCAATAACTAAAGACAATTTTAACCGATTGTTAAATAGCTGTCAATCTTATTATGACGGCAAAAATCCCCTCTGAAATATACAGAGGGGAAATTAAAAACATTAAAGATTCTCTTTTATAGCCTTAAAGAAATCCATTGTATTAACGGTCTTCGTCTCGGCAAGTGTTGAAATGCGGCTTAAATCGGCTGTCATAATTCCGCTTTCAACGGTCTTGATAACGGCTTTTTCAAGTCTTTCTCCGAAATCGGCAAGCTCCTTGTTTCCGTCAAGTTCGCCTCTCTTTTTAAGTGCTCCGCTCCACGCAAAGATTGTGGCGATGGGGTTTGACTTCGGCTCCTCGCCTTCAAGGTAACGATAGTAATGCTTCTGAATCGTTCCGTGTGCAGCCTCGTATTCAAATACACCCTTAGGCGATACGAGCACGCTCGTCATCATGGATAAAGAACCGAAAGCGGATGAAACCATATCGCTCATAACATCACCGTCATAGTTCTTGCAAGCCCAAATAAAGCCGCCTTCTTCCTTTACGACTCTGGCAACGGCATCATCGATA
>CAZCPW010000014.1:0-12689 GCA_964499925.1 uncultured Lachnospiraceae bacterium | reverse complement strand
TTTCAAACATGGTATCCCAGCTTAAGGAACAGCATGCAGAGAACAGATATCGTGAAGTTCTTGAGGAAATCCCCAGAGTACGTAAGGACTGCGGTGAGCCTCCGCTTGTTACACCTTCATCACAGATCGTCGGAACCCAGGCTATTTTCAATGTACTCATGGGTGAGAGATACAAGATGGCTACAGGCGAGTTCAAGGATCTCTTAAGAGGTAACTACGGAAAGACCGTTAAGCCTATGAATCAGGAAGTAATCGATAAGGTTATTCCCGGCGAGGAGCGTCATACTCAGCGTTCCGCAGAAGCTACAGGCCATACAGAGCCCGAACTTGCTTCAATCGAAGCTGAGATGAAGCAGTACAAGCAGCAGGATGAAGACGTTTTGTCCTACGCTTTGTTCCCTCAGGTTGCTACGGAGTTCTTTAAGTATCGTGAAGCTCAGCAGACAAAGGTTGATGCTACTATTGCAGATACAAAGAACGGCGCATACCCTGTATAATAGCTATTAATTTAATTTTTGTAACAAAGAAGGATCGGCTTTTTGCCGATCCTTTTTTTGTCCACCTTTTGTCCCTGTTCATATTTTATAATGGCCTCATAAATTGAAAACACAGACGATTTTTCAAGAAGGAGACAGAAAAATGCCAAACACCAAATTTAACAAGCAAACATTAGATGCAATTGAGGCAAGAAAGGCCGAAAAGTTAGCAGAACTTAAGGAGTGGACCAATAAGAAAATTGAGTCAACGGCTAACGAAATTAAGGAGGCAGCAAATAAGGAGCTTAATGCTCAGTTTGCACAAATGGATGCATCCCTTAAATATAAGCTTGATAATGCAATGGACAGAGCAAAGTCTGCCTATGAGGATCACGTTGAAGCAGCATCAATTGAATATTATTACGATGATAAAAATCAGGAGATGCAGAGAAATGAAATTATCATTGCCCTGAGTATCAAATGCAGAGATTTGATAGAAGATGAGATAGCTAAGTATAATGAAAAAGAGAAAGATATCAATCAAAAGATGCATAAGCTTTCGGAAGAAAGGGAAAATATCAAAAAAGAGCTTGAAAATGCAGAAAAAGCAGTATCAGATAAGTATGGAGATATTGATAAAATCCACATTTCAATGAATGAGCAGTTCGACGGATATGACTCTCTTTCAGAAAAAGATAAGGGAAAAAGAGATGCTAAAATGCAATCTTTGCATGAGGATTTGCAGGAATATAACCAACAGCTTGCGGAACTGGTTACTTCAAAAGAAAGAATTGAAGAAAAATTACAAAAATGTAATGAAGAGTATTCAAATCACGCAAAAGCATTGGAAGAAGCTTTTGTTGAATATAAAAATAACGAAGCAAATATTAACAGAGATATAGAGGTTAAAAAAGCTGCAGCTGAAGAAGACTTAGTGAATGGAAAGAAAAAAAGAGAACTTGATCTTGAAGTGAAAAAGACTGTTGATTATAAGAATCAACATGTTAATCGTGTTTATAATGGCATGATTGCTCAGGCTGAGTCTGAGAATTCCAAGAGCAAAGATTACATTAAAGAGCAAAAAGATAAAGAAACAGAGTTAAAAATAAAACAGGCGACGGAAAAAATTAAGAATGATGCCAATGAAATAAAGGATCGTGTTAAAGGCAGCGTAGACATAGAGTTTGAACTTGAACGTATTATGTCATTCTCTAAGAAATTGGGGCATACCAATACAGATGAATTTATAAAGATGACTGATGCAGTTAAAGCTTCTTATTTGGCTTTGGGCAAATGCGATACATCAAAGAAAACGGAAGATGATGTTCTTTCAAAATGCGTGGATGCCTACAAAAAATGTCAAAACTATATCGCCAAGAAGGACAGAAAATCAGGTTTTCTTGAATGGTTCAGATCCGATTTCGGTAAGAAACGTTTAATCTTTGCAAGTGATATGATGGTAAAGCTCAAAGAACTTTGCCCCGGCCTTGAGGATGCTCTTAAGGAAGAAAATGTTCACGAAGCCGAAAAGGAAGTTCCCAATGATAAAGGTCCTAAGCGTGACGTCAAGGGTGAACTTGATGCTTTAAAGAAAGAGTATCAGAAAAATAACAAGAGTCAAAATATTAAAAATGTTGAAAAAGAGCCTAAAAAAGAGAACGTAAATAGGTTATAATATGCTTATATTAGGGTCGAAAAGTCAAAATGTTGATGTAAGCTTTCTTGTAAAAAACATTTTGACCTTAAGACCCGTCCTGACAATTGTAAGAAGTCGTTTTTAATTGAAAAATGGCCGGTTACGATTGTCAGGGGATTGCGAGAGCACGAGGTGCGAAGCAATCCGTAAGTATAAGCAAGTGCAGTTTTTTTATGAGGAGGAAGACATGCCACCCAAGGATTACAGAAATGCTTTATCAATGCGTGAAAAGATTGATGAAGCAGGTAACGGATTTCACAAGGAAGCGGGTTTTGAAACCGAAAGTCCCGATATGTATCGGTTTCGTGCAACGGAAAATTTCTTTCCGAGGTTTTCTTTGGAAGAATTTGAAAGTTCATTGCCGGTAAAATTCCGCACATATATCGTTCGTGATGCAAACGAGCAGGCAGAGCGAGATTCTCTTTCAAATTTCCTGCTTAACCATCGTATTGAGGCAAGCACTCAGAATCTCGGACGCAAGGTTCCGAATATGCCGGAGGGAATTTCCGAAATAAGCAGTGCGGTTCGCTATTTCCTATTAAGGACCGGCAGGAAAGAGCTCGCCGACGAATTTGAAAGTACCATGGCAATTAACCCTGCTCTTGAAAAAACAGACGAGCAAAAGAAAACAAGAGCCCGGGCAAGAGGCCGAATGCTTGCAAGGCTTTCGGAAGAGTTTACAAATGAGACTCCCGAAAATATCGAAACACCGGCAACACCTACCGATTTTAAGAGGCTTATCAGAAGGTTTGTTTATCTTCAAACACTTTCTTCATATTTTACCAAATCCTTAGACAGCCTTTCGAAGTCAGAGGATGTTTCTTTTACGGATGAAGATTTAAAGAAATGTCGTCACGTAAGCGAATTTGATGCTGTTTCCGAGAGAGTTTTAAAGCAGAGTGATTTTATCTGCAGCCCCGCATACAAATATATTAATATTGATTCTTTGCTTCACAACATGGAGTACAAAGAAATCCATGATCTTTGTAAGAATGCCGAAAGAATCAAGGAACCCATGAAGACTTTCGTAAATGATATAGATGCGGCTGCATATTATATACCTTACGAAAACGTTAGTCAGAATGCCTTGGATACTGTTAAGGATATCAATAAGAACAACGATACCTTACCGGACAGGCTTTTTAAGCAGGTAAAGGATGCAGATCCTTTTTATATTGTCCACGGTTCACCGGAATACGATGATATGAAGAAGAGCATGAATGCGTATGCTTCTTTTAAGGTAAAGTTAGATCCAAATGATAAGAACTTTGAAAAGAATGTAGAAAAGCTTACAAAGCTTACAAATAACCTTTTGGAAAACGGCAACCGCTATTTGAAACATAAGGGCAATTCGGCAGTTAAGAATAGGGAAATCAGGCGTGTTGATGCTGCCAAGTCTGTAATAGAATTTGCATTAAAGCAACTTGTATCGCTTACTCATCTTAAGTATTTTAAAGACTTACCCGCTGCCAAAAAGGGGCTTAACAATACACATACAAATGCATCTTCAAGACCCTCGGTAAATACTTCGCAGGCCTCGTCAAGCATTGATTTTTACCGTCGCGGGAAGGATTTTGCAGCTATTGGTTATCAGGTAAGCAATAATAATGCCGATGAAATCCAGAAAGGATTAAACGGTATTTTCAGTCCCGAAGATTCGGTAACAAATTGGTTTAAAGGTTTTGACCTTGATAAGCCGGAAGACTTTAAAAAGCCGTATACAGGCAAGCAAAAAGAAGCAGCCGAGAAACTCATTACAAACCTTGTTGCAAAGTCTATCGTTTTAAGAACCCAGAGAAATGTTTATCCCGAAGGAAACAAGGAAAAGCCCAAGACTCCCAAGACACCCAAGGACAGGCTTTACGCAAAGATTAACACTTTATCGGAAGGTCTTAACTACAAGGAATTTGCGAGTTTCATCAAGATGACAGGACCTTTGAAGGAAGCTTTGGGTGAAATCACTCCCGAAAAAATATATACATTTGTGACGGAAGAAAAGTGGGCTTCCGTAAATAAACTTGCATCAAATGTCATGAAGGATATACCGGTACTTGCGGCAAAACATTCGGGCGGCAAGCAGAGAAAGTCGGTAAACGTAAATTCAAACAAGATGGAAGAAAACATTTCCAAATCAAAGACCCTTTGATTAAGTTTCCGAAAGGATAAAAGTTTATATGACTATGACTACAACGGCAATATTGCACGTTGCCTTGGAACTTTGGGGATTTGTCTTCTGTATGGTTGCGGCTCTTGCAATCTGGCTTGGCAGGCACAAGGGAAGCAGGGCCGATCGGATTATTGTCGTAATGGAAATTACGGTTGCTCTGCTTCTTGCGGCAGATGCTCTTGCTTGGACTTACAGAGGCTATCCCGGAAACTTCGGAGCGGCTATGGTACGCATCAGCAACATGCTTGTTTTCCTGACAAGTTATGCGATTTTAGCCGAATTTACCACCTATCAGCTTTGCGTTGTAAAGGAAGATACCGACTTCCCGATTAGGATTTGGAGCCACGCAATTTACTGTGTCTGTTCGGTCGGCGGAGTGCTCGTAATCGTCAGCCAGTTTACGGATTTTCTTTATTATTTTGATGAAAACAATCTGTACCATCGAACCGACAACTATTATATTTCTCAGGTGATTGCGATTGTCGGAATGATTCTGGCGGCGTATATGATGTTTTACCACAGGAAGTATTTCAGTACCGAGATGCTTCTTTCGATGCTTGCATATATGGTGCTTCCTTTGGCTGCGGCTTTTATTCAGATATTTGTTTACGGTGTTTCTTTATTGAATATTGCGATTGCAATATCGATGCTGATGGTTTTTGCCTCGTGGCAGATAGACAGGGCAAGGGAAAATGAAAAGCTGGCAAATAAGCTGTTAGAGCAGGAGAGAAAGCTAAACAGGCAAAAACAGGAAATCATGATGAGCCAGATTCAGCCGCATTTTATTTTTAATTCGCTGACGGCCATTGCGCAGCTTTGCGAAAAAGAACCCAAGGTGGCAAGAGATGCAACGATTTCCTTCGCGGAATTCTTAAGGGCAAAAATAAACGGACTTAAAAATCCCGAACCCATTACCTTTTCACAGGAACTGGAGAATATCGAAAATTATCTCATGCTTGAACAAATCAGGTTCGGAGATCAGCTTGAAGTCAGTTACGATATCAAAATCGATTCTTTTTACGTTCCTATATTAAGCATCCAGCCGCTTGTGGAAAATGCGGTAAAGCACGGTATTAAACAGTCGGGGCACGTAGAAATCAGGACCGAGGAAAAAGATAATTTTTATGAAATTGTCGTGCAGGATAATGGTATAGGATTCGATGGAGTCAGCTATCCGAAGGACGATAAGACCCATGTCGGAGTTGAGAACATCAAAGAGCGTTTGAAGGATCAGATGAATGCAACCCTTACCTATGAAATTCCGAAAGAAGGCGGAACCATAGCAAGGGTACAAATTCCGAAAACATAGGCAATGTTCAGTTCGGGATATTGTAATATCATCCGATATTGACATTATTTTCATTGTTTAGTATACCATAAATGGGTTTTTGTATTTAAAAGTGACATCGGAACCTGTAAAAATTTTTTTATTAATATTTTTATTTGTCCCCCTTTTGTCACCATCAATCTGTTATTATCATTTCATCACAAAGAACAAATCTATTTTCAGGAGGAAGATATGAAGAAATTTAATAATAAGGAAAGATATTTGTGCGGTGCATTACTTGCAGTGGGAGCTATGTTTATTACAACCGGAATTCCTGCGTTGGCAGTTGATTTTTCAAATGTTGTCAATCCCGTAATTTCATTGATCAACAGCTTCTTAAAACCGCTTCTTGCATTGGTTGCTGCGGTAGGAACTCTTTACTGCGTACTCCTCGGTGTGAAGTTTGCTAAGGCCGAAGAGCCTCAGGATCGTGAAAAGGCGAAGTCACATTTGAAGAACGCAATTATCGGATTTGTACTTATTTTCGTATTGATTGTAGTTATGAACTTAGCTATGGATCCTCTTCAGCAGTGGGTTACAGAAAGTACCAACAGCAATATAACCGTTAAATAATACCAATAGCTAAACGATGAATGGCGGGGATATTAAAATTAGTATCCCGGCTATTCTTTGGTTAATTTGGAGAAACTGATGAAAAAGAAACGTCTGATTACTTTAATGGCGGGAGTCTTTGTATTGGGACTTTGCTTAACCGGAATTATACAAACAACATTAGCTTCCGAAAGCTCCGCACAGAAGAAACTCGAACAGAATATGGGAAAGCTTTATTTGACGGAGTGGACGAGAGTAACTTCTGCAGATCAGCTTAAGGCATGCACGTCGGCAACTCCGATGAGACTTTATGCAATCAAAGACGATAAGACGTACCTTATTTACAATTCGGAAAAGAAGACAGGGTCAACGCTTAAGCTTTCCGAGGCAAAAAACGTAAACGCAGCTGTCGGAAAAGGCGAAGGTTACGTGGAACTTACCGCCGATGCACCTACCGAATACGGATATGTGCAATATGCAGGCAGTCTTGACAGCGATAATGACAACAATGCAAAGTGTTACATTTCTTTGGTTAATGATAACAGCGGTTACCTGAGTGTTGACGATGACCGTAAACTTGAAATCAACGGCAGTCGTAAAACAGCCTGGACTGTTTATTTAAAGAGTAAACTCAAGGCGAAATTTGTTTTTTCGTATATGGACGTTTTACTCGGAGATCGCGCATACTTTGTTTCGATATTTGATAATATTTCATATCGTGATGACCCGGCTCTGTGGTTTAATTCAGACGGGCTCCTTTACAGTGACACATCCGGACGTAACGGTAGTTATACCGAATATGCCATGTATATCGGAAACATTACCGATATCACTGCAATCACAAAGGACATAAAGGTCGGTGCCGGTCAGACAGTCAGAATAAGTGTTGACGGAGGCGTTGCTCTGCAGGCAGGCTGCACAATGACTATTGAAAAAGGCGGCGCGGCAATCGTAGAGAGCATATTCTTTAACCAGGGAACCATTAAGAATTACGGTACCTTGGCAGTGATAGACGGTGGGAGCATACAGCCCGTGTATTCAGACGGAGGATCGATTGCTTGCGAAGGCGGCGACATACTGATTATGGACGGCGGCAGATTTATGAGCGGCGAAGACTTGACGGTTTCGAAAGGCTCATCTGTTTTAAACCGAGGTATTTTCCTCTGCGGCGGTAACTTTACCTTGAATGACGGAACATTCATCACGGAAGATAAAGGAACCTCTCTTTTTGGATACAGTATTTTGCCTAAGAACTTTAAATATGCCAAAGTCAGTGAAATAAGCGATGATTGTATTTCGGGTGCCGATGAGCTCCCAAGTCTTACAAATGCAGCTCTTGGAAACATTTCCGATACAAGCATGAGTTTGACCGGCAGTTCGAAGCTTATCAACAGAGGTTCAACCGCAATTCATCAGAAGATAACCGGCAGTGACAAGATTGCAAACGAAGATAAAGGTAAGCTTTATTATAATAAATAGGTACTGTTAAATGGACAAGATTACAGACAAGTTAAAGGGTAAGGTAACAGATCAGGTTAAAGAAATAAATATCGGGAAAATTCTGTTTAACATTATTTTCCTTATAGTCGGTACGATTTTTATGGGTTATTTGCTCCGTGTTCTTCTTTCAAACATAGGAACTATTCTTAACGGTGAACCCTTTGAATGGCATGCCGAATATTTCTTAAGCGGATATACTTATCTTGCCGGCTTTGCCTTTATGATCTTTGTTTGGGCGGTCTTCTGGGTCGGAAGCGGACGCTCCGGAAGTTCGGCAAAGGGGTTGAAAGGCTTTTTAAAGAAGGGCAAGAATTCTCAGGTTGAGGATAGCCCCTTGGAAAACAGCAGATTTTTAACGGACGAAGAAAGAGACAAATATTTTCCTTCCTTTACGTACAAGAACATTCAGGATGTAAAGAAGGACGGTGTTCCCGTTCGTGCCGTCTTCAATAAAAAGGGACAGCTTGAATGCAATTTCATGTCTGGCGTTCATTCTCTTGTAATAGGTGCCACAGGTTCCGGTAAGACGACAACCTTCATAAACCCCATGATTCAGTTAATCGCTGCGACCAATTGCGGAAGCAGCATGGTTATGACGGACCCCAAGGGCGAACTTTTCAGCCTTCATTCCGAGTTCTTAAAGGAAAGAGGCTATGATGTAAAACTTCTTGATTTACGTGACACTTACTCATCAAGCAGATGGAATCCTCTTGAATCCATCTGGGATATGTATCAGGATTACGTCAATGCAGGTAAGGGAATCCGTGCTCACAAGGACAATATGGAAGATTATCCGGACTTAAAGCAGGTTGACGGAGTGTGCGAGCCCGGTGAACTTTGGTGCGAATGGCGCGGTAAGGCTTATGCCGATATTACTCACTGTCAGGATGATGTCACCGTTACAAAGCAGAAGATTTACGATGAAATGTATGAGGACTTAAACGATCTTATCAGTGTTATTTGTCCTATCGAAAGCGACAAGGATCCCGTTTGGGAAAAGGGTGCCAGATCCATCATAATGGCAACCTGTCTTGCAATGCTTGAAGACAGTGAAAATCCCGACCTAAACATGACAAAGGATAAGTTCAATTTCTTTAATATAAATAAGGCTATTTCTAACAGTGAGGATGAGTTTAAGACCTTAAAGGAATATTTCGAAGGAAGAAGTCCTCTTTCTCAGGCTGTTACGATGTCAAGACAGGTTCTTTCTGCAGCCGATGCAACACTTTCAAGCTATATGTCGATTGCATTTGACAAGCTAAACATGTTCAATGACCGCGGACTTTGCAGTCTGACAAGCGCTACGGATATCGATCCTTCGACCTTTGCGGAGCATCCTACGGCATTGTTCTTAAAGATTCCCGATGAAAAGGATACAAGACACGGACTTGCCGCTGTATTTATTCTTTGCATGTACAAGGCTCTTATAAAGGTAGCAAGCAGCCGTGAAGATTTATCCCTTCCGAGAAATGTTTACTTTATCCTTGATGAATTCGGTAACATGCCCAAGATTGAAAAATTTGATAAGATGATTACCGTAGGACGTTCACGTAAGATTTGGTTTAACATGGTCGTTCAGAGTTACAGCCAGTTAAACAATGTTTACGGCGAAAAGGTTGCGGACATTATTAAGTCAAACTGCGGTATGAAGATGTTCATCGGATCGAACGATATAGGAACATGTAAGGAGTTCAGTGAACTCTGCGGTAACATGACGGTTCGTACCACATCCATGAGTACTCAGGCAGGCTCCAAGATGGGAGATGTGGGACTTTCAACCCAGACTCAGACAAGACCTTTGATTTATCCTTCCGAACTTCAGAAGCTTAACAATGCGGAATCCACGGGTAATGCGATTATCGTTACCTTCGGTAACTATCCTTTGAAGACAAAGTATACACCGAGCTACAAGTGTTCTTTATACAAGTTCGGTATGATGGACATGGATGAAATCAGAAACCATATGTTCAGAGCCGATGAAGTTTATTATGACCTATCAAGAAGAAATTCGATTGTTTTGGGAGAGGCTTAAGGCGTGAAGAAAGAATCACATAAAAGCGTAAATTTCATAATTGTTTTGATAGGTTTGATTTTTCTTTTTACACCTTTAAACATTCATGCGGCCGAAGAAAGTGCTCCCGAGGGTAAGGTCGGTGCCGCTTTTGGCACTTCGGATGATGAGGATTCGGATATTACCGTAATTTCAAGTTACGAAAGTACCGGAAGCACGAACACCATTACAGTATCGGACACAGTTGTTTCTATCGGAAATTCTGCATATTACGATACCGAAAGAAAGTTATTCATGTATGATACGGAAATCGGAACGGTTGAATGCAGTGTTTGTGACGGAATGATTGTCACTGATGACGTTACGGTTTCTTCCTCAAACAATTCCGCTTTGATTATTTACAAAGACGGCGAGAGACTTTCGCAGTCGGATACCGGACTTTTTGAAGAAAGCGGATATTATGTGGTGCAGTACAGTGACAATGACGGAGTTACTCAGTCAATTCTTTCGTTTACGATTATTCCGAAGCTTACGGGAATGATTGACGAATACGATTTGCCGGCGAGCTTTCGTGCCACGAAGATTACCTTTAATGACACTGAAATTACTTTGACATCTGACATTGATTTAAAAAAAGAAGGGGAGTATCACATAGTTTATGAATTGAGGCAAACTCAGACTACATACACCCTTGATGTCACTATCGATCATACGGCACCGACTCTGTTACTCGAGGCTGTAAATAACGGTGTTGCCAAAGGACCGGTTGATATTTCGGACCTTGAAAACGGTGCGACAATAGAAATCCTGTTAGACGGAAAAAATTACAGTTACCGCGATGAGCTTACTGAGAGCGGAAATTATGTAATTACCGTTTCGGATGCCGCGGGAAATGAAAATACGTACTCTTTTACCATTGAAGTTTACCTGGATAACAGCGCATTTGCGGTGATTTTTATTATCGTTGCTTTGATAGTCGGCATCGTCGTTTATATGGTGCTTGAAAGAAAGAGATTGCGTGTAAGATAAGGAGTCTTTTGATTAATGATGCATAGATGCTGGAAAGGAGGCAGGCAGGTAAATGTCTTTTATATCTGATTGGGCAGAAGAAACAATGTCCGAAGGCTTACAATATATTCTTAACAATACAATTTTCCGCCTGCTGTACTGGATTTCGGAAGCAGTTTGCTGGATTATAGATATTCTTTACAGTTTGTTCGAAGTCATGGCCGGCCTTGTCAAGGTTACTTATGACGGAGAAAAGCAGTATCTTATAAATATTTTCTTCGGTAACAGTGCCGTCAGCAAGGTTTACTGGGCGATGGCATTAATCGGCTTTGTGCTGTGCTTTGTTTTTACAATCATTGCAGTTATAAAGAAAATGTTTGACTTGGAAGGCAAGATGCAGACTTCCATGGGCCTGATAATCGGCAACTGCGTAAAGAGTATAGCCATTATCGGACTTATGACCGCCTTCATGCTTGCGCTTTTGAATACCACAAACGTAATGATTCAGCAGGTCATGTACATATTCAATAATTCCGAGGACTTGGGTGAGGAAAGTACAATCACCTACACCGACGAAGAATATGCGGCAATGGCGAGAGTCTTGAATACTATCGGAAATTATTCGCTTAATCCCGCTTGGACGAGCCGTTACAATATAAACAGCTGCTTCAATGATTTCAGGGAAGATTTGCAATGGCTTTACGATCAGGGTGTTTTCGATGTCTATTATGATGACGATGTCATAAATCATTCAAGCTGGCAGTCCGAACTTGAAAAGATTGTTTATACGGCAGATTTGTCAAAGGATCTTCCTTTAAACACGTATAATGAAAATCTTCAGGCAGCACTTGAACATACCGTAGAGGTCATGCAGACGGATAAGAACTTTAAGCCGATATCAAGCTATGAGAGAACTGCCGTTGCTGACATGGAATCGGTATCACTTGCCAGGATTTTGTTCCTGTCTTGTACCATGAGAGCCGCAAACAACGATGCTTTCAATGAGAATGCAAGCTTTACGGATGCCCTGAGAGGACCATACTATACGGGCGATAAGAGTATTTACGATTACGATACGGTTATTGCGGACTTTGATATAGGATTATCTACGGACTATTTATTGTTGTTTATAGTCGGCTGGATCATGGTCAAGGATTTGCTGGTAATCATATTTACCTGTATTTCAAGAATCTTCAACATGGTACTTTTGTATCTGATTTCTCCGCCTTTGATTGCGGCATCGCCTTTAGACGGCGGCAACAAGCTTCGCCAGTGGGTTACCGCAATGATTATACAGAGCTTTGGCGTATTCGGAACGATTATTTCAATGCGTATCATGATGCTTTTGATTCCGATTATCTTAAGCAATGATTTGGTATTGTTTGACAATATCCTGCTTAATATCTTCGGTAAGATTATTCTTATCGTCGGTGCACTTGAAGTTGAAGAGAAGGCACAGGGTCTTATCACGGGAATCTTGGCCGATAATGCCGGATGGCAGGCTATAAATGCGGGCGATATGAGAGGCACCGCAGGCAAGTTTATGAATGGTGTTATTTCGACGGCAAAGAGCCTTCCTTCAGTAGCAAAGGGAGTCGGCAAGGGTGTCTTCAATACCGGGAAATACGGTGCCAAGGGTGCTTATTATGGCGGAAAATACGGTTGGAAGGGTGCCAAAGCGGTCGGCAAAGGTGCCGTTTATGCCGGTAAAGGTGTTGCAGCTGCCGGCAGTATGATAGGAAGCGGTATCGGAGCTTTAAAAGATAAATACAACAATTATCAGAAGACTAAAGCTGCCGAGGCACAAAGAAAGGCAATAAATCCTTACGAAGGCGTTGAAATGACGGACGCATCGACCTGGGGACAAAACAATCATGCGGACAATGTTGAACCTGCAGTAGCACAACAGCCGGCAATGGTTCAACCCGCAGCTGTTCAACCTGAAGCCGAAC
>CAZCPW010000013.1:0-13321 GCA_964499925.1 uncultured Lachnospiraceae bacterium | reverse complement strand
TATAGCCCTCTCAGTCACCTGCGGTGACAGCTCTCCCAAAGGGAGAGCCAAGAGGCTGCACCTAATACTTGCCTCTCCCTTTGGGAGAGGTGGTCGAGCGAAGCGAGGACGGAGAGGGCGGCGCCGGAGTTTCGCAAGCGAAACTCTTTTTTTATATACAAATTTTTGTAAATCAGCCGTTTCTTTACAGTGAATCTGCTATCTCAAGTACCAGCTTCTCCGTCTTCTCCCAGCCGAGGCAGGCATCGGTAATGGACTTTCCGTATATGCCTTCGCCGATCTTCTGATTTCCGTCTTCAATGTAGCTCTCAACCATAAAGCCTTTCAAAAGTTTCTTTATGTCTGCGTTGTGACGTGCGGAATGAAGCACTTCTTTAATGATACGAGGCTGCTCAAAAGGATTCTTGCCGGAATTTGCATGATTGGCGTCAACGACAAGGGCAGGATTTGAATACTCTTCCTCATTGTAAAATTCGCAAAGTCTTACCAGGTCTTCATAATGGTAGTTGGGTTGTGAAGTACCCTGCTTGTTTGAATAGCCTCTCAAGATCGCATGAGCCACCGGATTTCCGTGTGAATGAGCTTCCCAACCTCTGTAAATAAAGGTATGCCCGTGCTGAGCTGCCTTAATGGCATTCATCATGACCGAATATACTCCCGATGTGGGATTTTTCATGCCGACAGGAACCTCGATTCCGCTTGCCGTAAGCCTGTGCTCCTGATTTTCAACGCTTCTTGCTCCGATTGCAACGTATCCGAGCAAATCATCCAGATACTTATAGCCGCCGGGATAAAGAAGCTCATCCGCACAGGCAAAGCCTGTTTCCTCGACTGCTCTCATATGCATACGTCTTGTCGCAATTATACCCTGGAACATGTCGGGCTTTGCATTCGGATCGGGTTGATGAAGAAGTCCTTTATATCCCTCTCCCGTTGTACGAGGCTTATTCGTGTAAACTCTCGGAATAATTAAAATCTTTTCTTCGACCTTGTCCGATAAAGTCTTAAGCCGACAAAGGTAGTCGAGCACACTGTCCTCTCTGTCTGCCGAACAGGGTCCGATGATGAGCACAAGCCTGTCTGACTTTCCTTCAAAAACGTTCATTATCTCCAAACGTTTTTTACTTACATCGTCGCTTACCTTCATGGTGACGGGAAACATTTCCTTTACCTCCATGGGAATGGCAAGCTTTCTTTCAAAATCCATATTCATAGAAAAACACCTCTTTTATTTATCAAACCAGCCTCTTCGTAAGGTGGATAATTTCATTTTTTCTTTGAGTCCTTCAAGATCGTCTTTTTCAAGAAGTTCCTTCATAGTGGTAATTTCATTGATAAAGTCATTCATCTCGGAAATCAGCACATCCTTATTCATCAAAAACAGCTCCGACCACATATTTTCATTGATACGAGCAATTCTCGTTAAATCTCTGAAGGAGTCACCCGTATAATCGACTAAATGCTGATTGTCCTTACAGGTCATAAGCGAAACTGCGATTACGTGCGTAAGCTGAGATACGTAACCTATCATCTCGTCATGTTCTTTCGGAGAAAGAACGGAGATCTTACGGCAGCCCAAGATTCTTCCAAGGCTCGAGCACCACTCGATTGCCTCTTCGGTGTTGTTTTCCGTAGGCGTTACGATATAGTTTGCATTGTAAAATATCGTAGGGTCGGATGATTCAACTCCGTAAACCTCACGGCCTGCCATGGGGTGTGCGGCAATATACTCAACATCTTTCCTCAAGACAGACTGAATATCGTAAACAACGCAGGACTTAACACCCGTTACATCGGTGATAAAGATACCGGGTTTAAAATATTTTTGATTATCGATAATCCATTGCTTAAATACTCCGGGGTAAAGGGCAAAAATAACGGTATCGGCTTTGCTGATAAGCTTCGGATCTGCTTCAGTGCTTCCTTCATCGATGATATTATTTTTAAGAGCATATTCAATGCCTTCGGCCCTTGTGTCAATTGCACTTACGTGATAGCCGAACTTCTTAAAGGCCTTAGCGTAGCTTCCGCCCATAAGTCCCAGTCCGACTATAAGGATATCGCTTTTATTTATCCATTCCATTGAATTTTACTCCTATTCCAAGTTTTTTTATATCATTAAAGAAATTCGGATAGCTCTTTCTGACTGCCTCTGCCTCGTTAATCACTCCGCCCGTAAGAGTCAGTAAAAGTGTTAGACTCATGACTATCCGATGGTCGTTATGTCCGCAAATTATTTCCGTCGGTTTCTTTAACTCCGACTTATAAATCGTAACGGAGTTTTCCGTACTTTCGCTCCTTACGCCGAACTTTGAAAGCTCTTCGCACATTACCCTGCCGCGGTCGCTTTCCTTAAGCTTAAGGCGCTTCGTCCCGGTAAGTGTTCCGCCGTTTAAGGCTGCCGCAACTGCAAAAAGAACGGGACCCAAATCGGGACAATCCGTAATATCAAGAACGGCATTTTCTTGTTTCAAAGCTTCAAAATAATTTTTGTATACCCTGTCTCCCTGTAGCGTATCCTTGTTAAGTCCCAACACTTTAACATCGCCGCCCAGACAGTTAAAGGCTTCCAAGAAGGCCGCATTCGATTCGTCACCCTCAACCGTAATGTTTGAAGCAGCGTACTCTCCCGGCAGCACCTTTAAAGTATTCCCATCTTCAAAGAAAGCACTTACCTTAAATGCCTTAAGAGCCTGAAGTGTTAAATAAATATATGACCTGCTCTCAACCGGCGGAATAAGTTCAATCTCGCCTCCGTCAAGCAAAGGAAGTACAAATAAAAGTGCCGTTATAAACTGACTGCTGATATTTCCCTTAACTTTAAAATTATTGCTCTTTATGCGACCGTTTATGCAGATGTAATCTTCTTTCTTACTGAATTCAATTCCTTCCGAAGCACATATATCTTCAAAGATTTCAAACGGTCTCTTCCTCAAGGTTTCACTTCCGTAGAATCTTGAAGGAATGCCGAGTGCAAGAGCTATCCCCATAAAGAAACGCATCGTGCTGCCGGATTCTCTGCAGTAAAAAGAAAAAGATTCTTTGTTGACATTACCGTCAATCCCGGTAACCTTAAGAATCGAACCGTCTCTTTCAATCTTTGCACCAAGTTCTATGGCACAATCGATTGTAGCAAGAATGTCCTCGGAATAATCTATGTTTGAAATGACACTTGTCCCCTTTGAAAGTGCGGCACAAATAATGTATCTGTGTGCCAGGCTTTTTGACGGAGGTGTCATTATTTCGCCGTATGCTTTTGAAACATCAATGATTGCTTCCATCAGACTGCTCTCCCAAATATTCACACAGGAAATCCATAGCTTCCAAATAACCGTTAATGCCGTGACCCGTTATGGTCTTCACACAGGCTTTTCTGATAAAGCTTACTTGCCTGAAATCTTCCCTCTTATCCATATCGGAAATATGAACCTCGACAATCGGAAGGTTCACTGCCTTTGCGGCGTCCAGTATTGCTATGCTTGTATGTGTGTAAGCTCCGGGATTAATGACAATTGCGTCATCTTTCTTGTAAGCATCCTGAATAAAATCAACAAGATCTCCTTCATGATTGCTTTGAAGAATCGAAACCGCCAGATTAAGCTCTTTTGCATGCTCGTTGATCCTGTTGCATAAGGTATTGTAATCTTCTCTGCCGTAAATATCCGGTTCCCTTATTCCGAGCATATTGATATTGGGTCCGTTAATAACTCTAATATTCATCCTGAAGCCTCAAAATTTCACTGATTTCGAAATCTATTCCTTTATCACCGTTAATGGTTTCATCAGCGGCTTTTTTGTAAATCGGAAGTCTCTCATTATAAAGCTTTTGCAGCTTACAAAAATCATCGGCAAGCGGTCTGTCACTTGTCGGCTTTAGGCTGTTTAAATCCCTGTTTAAAAAATACAGTCTGCCGTATGCCTTAAGTGCCTTGACATTCTCGTCTCTTAAAATTGCTCCGCCGCCTGTTGAGATAATAATATTCTTTTTAAGTGAAGCTTCCTTTATGACGCTGCTTTCAAGGTCTCTGAAATAATCTTCTCCTTTGTTTGAAAAGATATCGGAAATCTCACATCCTTCACGTTCAACTATCAATTTGTCGGTATCAACAAGCTCAAACTTTAACTTATCCGAAAGTATCTGTCCGATTGTTGACTTCCCGACTCCCGGCATACCTATCAGCACAATATTTTCATGCTGCGAGCGAATCTTTTTAAATACATCTTCTTCAAGACTTTCGTCCACATTTTCCGAAAGGAAAAGCTCTGCGGCCTTAAAAGCCTGTCCTACGAGCATTCTTAATCCGCCGAAGGCTTTTATATGCATACTCTCGGCTTCAAGCATAAACCTTGTCCTGCAGGGATTATAAATAACATCATATACAGCCTTAAGATTATTAAAGCTTTTTAAGTTTATGGCGCATGCGTCAATTTTCGGATACATTCCGGCGGGCGTTGTATTTATGATAAAATCCGCATTACCGTAATCACTGACCGCCTTTTCATAGGTAACGGCATCTCCGCCTTCATGTCTGCTTACCCTGATGATTTCACGTGCCTTTAGAAACCTGCAAACTGCCATCGCAGTCTTAGATGTTCCTCCGGTGCCAAGAATCAAAACACGACTTCCGTTTAAGTCAAAACCCGATTTCTGAATCAGGCCTACCATTCCGTAAAAATCGGTATTGTAGCCGTATAGACGCCCTTCCCTATTTACTATTGTATTAACTGCGCCTATTTCTTTTGCCTTTTCGTCAATTACATCCAAATAGGGAATTACGGTTTCTTTATATGGGATGGTAACGTTTATACCCTTAAAGTCCTTTTTTGTCAGGAAATCCGAAATTTTATCTTTTTCGATTTCTTTAAGCTCGTATTGGTATCTGCCCAAGGATTCATGAATTTCCTTTGAGTAGCTGTGTGAAAGTTTTTCACCGATTAAACCGTATTCCATCTATCTTTCTCCGAGAAAATAGTCCGTTCCGAAGCTTGCCGAAAGCATATCGTATACGCACAGGGCTGCAACCGAATCAACAACAATCCTTGCCCTGTGGATAATTGCCGGATCGTGACGTCCCTTAATTTCAAGTGAAGCGTTTGTAAGGGAATTAATGTCAATGCTTTCCTGCTTTTTATAAATCGAAGGAGTAGGCTTAACGGCACATTTAAAGATAATGGGCATACCGTTTGAAATGCCTCCGTTAATTCCTCCGTTATTGTTGGTGACAGTAATGACACGCCCGTCAGATACTCTGAAAGAATCATTATAATCACTTCCGAATCCCGAGACCTTATTAAAGGCATCTCCGAATTCAACACCCTTTATGCCGGGAATTGAAAAAAGTGCGTGTGAAAGGACGCCTTCCATGCTGTCAAACCAAGGTTCGCCTACACCCGCAGGCATATTCAAAATGACGCTTTCAAGCACTCCTCCGACACTGTCCTTACATTCCGAAGCCTTTAAAATTGCTTCCTGCATGATAGCTGCCTTTTGTTTATCAAGGACAGGAAAGTTTAAATCGGAAAGCATATCTATATCGGCTTTATAGTCGTCAAATTCCCTGTCACTGATTCCTGCAAGGGAAGAAATATGAGTGCCTATCAATATTCCCTTTTTCTTTAAAGCAGGTAAGACAACAGCGCCCGCGGCGACTAAAGCCGCCGTAACACGACCGCTGAAATGACCGCCTCCGTGGTAATCCTCAAAACCTTTATATTTACAAAGTGCCGTGTAATCCGCATGCCCCGGGCGTGCAATTCTGACAGTATCATCATAATCCTTCGAATGCTGCGATGTGTTGGGAATTAAAATTGTAAGCGGGGTTCCTGTCGTAAATCCGTTATAAACACCGCTCGCAATTGTATATTCGTCAGCCTCGACCCTTGCAGTTGAAATCTTGCCTGCCGGACGTCTTAAAGAAAGCTGATGCTTTATAAAATCATCGTCAATTTTAATTCCGGGAGCAAGTCCGTCAAGAACTATTCCAATGTATGGACCGTGACTTTCACCGAAAATAGTCATTTGCATGCTGTTTCCGAAAGTGTTCTTCATATCTGTCCTCCGGGTTCAATTGTAAGCCAAGCTTGCATTTGAACCGCCAATCAAAGTTTGAAAGTCTGCTTTCAAACTTTCGCCGAAACAAATGACCTTCTTAAAGATCATTAGTAAATGCATAAACTAAAGTCTTTCCTTTAATTCATCAAGGGTCATTTCTCTGATTTCGTACTTGCCGACTTCTTCAACAAAAATCGTTGAGATGGTCGCCCCGTTTGACTTCTTGTCATGAGAAATTGCATTCAGGGCCTTTTCCCTGTCAAAATCAAATTCCGTGGGAAGGTTAAGCATCTTTAAAACCTTGGTAAGTCTTTCCCTTACATGATCCGAGCACATCCTTAACATTCCCAGGGCAACACTCTCTCCGTGAAGTAATTTTCCTCCGGAGGAAACTTCGATTCCGTGACCCAAAGTATGACCGAAATTCAAGACCTTTCTTAAGCCGTTTTCTTTTTCATCAGCTTCAACGACCTTCCTCTTTATATCTAAGGATTTATAAATGATTTCCGTTAAATCGTTATTATCAACACCTTTTTCAAAATACTCAAAAAGTTCTTTGTCGAAGGTTAATGACATTTTCACGGCTTCCGAAAGACCGTTTGAAATCTGACGTTTCGGAAGTGTCTTAAACACATCCGGATCGATTAAAACCTTCTTCGGCTGATAAAAGGCTCCGACGATATTCTTTACGCCCCGAAAATTAACGGCAGTTTTTCCGCCGATTGAAGAATCAACAGAAGCCAAAACCGAGGTAGGAACGTTATAAAAATCTATTCCTCTCATATAAGATGCTGCGACAAAGCCGGCAAGATCTCCGACAACTCCGCCGCCGACGGCAACTATGCAATCTTTGCGGGTAAAATCATTGTTTAAAAGCTCTCCCAGTAAAGCTTCATAGGTGCCAAGTTCCTTTGACCCCTCACCCATGATGACAGTCTCAATTACACCCTCTTTACTCTGCGAGGCAATCTTCTTGGCATATTCTTCGGGTACGCCGGAATCGGTAACTATCATTACCTTTCTGTCAAGATTAAGCTCTCTTCCCGCTCTGTTCAAAGCGCCTTTTTCTATGATGATGTCGTAAGGTGATGTCTTTAAATCTACGCTTAGTTTCATGATTCCTCCGCTTTTAGCTAAATCCTGGTCTCGGGTTTATACGTACCTATTACCTTGACCGATTCGCAAACAACGGAAAGTGCCTTCAGCATCTCTGCGCCGTTGTCCGTATTTATCTTACCTTCAATCTCGGTATAGAAATAATAGGTCCAGTTTTTATCTTTATTCGGACGGCTTTTTATGACACGCATGTTATATCCGTAAGCACCGATTGTGGAAACTGCCTTTGCAAGCGAACCCGCATCGTTTTTAACGGTAAACATCAATATGAAAGCATTAAAATCACTGTTTACCTTCATCTGATTCTTACTCTTGGAAAAGACGGCAAAACGTGTGGTATTCTGGTCGCTCTTATTGATATCGTGGTCTAAAATCGTAAGCCCGTAAAGCTCGGATGTTTCCTTGCTCGCAATGGCTCCGACATGTATGTCGCCGTTATCGGCTATTTCTTTAGCCGCTCTTGCCGTATTGTCAGACTGAACCGTATTGTAATGATGTTCAAAAATAAACTCATTGCACTGCTCCAAAGCCTGCGGATGGCTTACAACCGTTGTAATCGTATCAAGAGAGCTTCCCTTAACACCGAGCAGGCACTGTGAAACGCTCAGTTCATAGACACCGTTTATATAAAGGCTTCCGTTTAACATTAAATCGGTTACCTGACCGACCTCTCCCGCATAGCTGTTTTCGATGGGAAGAACGCAAAGCTCGCAGTCTCCTCTTTCAACCATTTCATAGGCTTCCTTAAAGTTCTTGCAGGAAATCTTATGTGCATCCGGAATAATCTTTTCACAGGAAATTGCCGCAAAAGAACCTTCGATTCCGCTGTATGCTACTCTTACACCGCTTATAAGCTTGTGCTGATATTTCTTTGAAACATCTAAAAGCCCTGCGAAAAATTCCCTGTAATAGGGTTCTATCTCGGGATTACTCAAATACCCCACATTTCTCTCCAACAGGATCTTTTCCCTGTTCTTGTCAAGTACAGGAAGGCCGTGAGATTTCTTGTATTCCGAAACAGCCTTTGAACACTGCATTCTTTTTTCAAAAAGCGAAGCCATTTCTTTGTCTATCGCTTCAATTTGGGCTCTTGCCTCATCCATTTCATTCATAAAAAAATATCCTTTAATATCTTTAGCTATAAGAAATAGGTTAACACCTTTAAAATTTAACGTCAATACGTTAAAGCGAAAAAGTGCCCACCATAGCGCTTATGGTGGGCAAACTTTAATTTTAAAATTTTGTGGTTTCTCTTTCGACAATCTTTCCCGCGAAAATCGAACGTCCCGGCATCTCCTCTCCCGAAAGAACGCCTATCAAAGTAGCGACAAGCTGATGGGTAAGAGTTTCAAGGCGGTTGTCTACACTTGAAAGTTCCAAGTATGAAGCCTCGGTCAAAATCGAATTGTTGTAACCTATTATCGATAACTCTTCGGGAACGCTTATTCCGTTTTTAAGGGCATATTTCATGGCGCCGAGTGCAAGGGAATCGCCGGAACAGATGACTCCGTTGAAATCCACTCCGCTTGATTTAACCGTTTCCACGAAATCCGCCATTTCCTTTATGGCATCGGGACTGCCTTCATAGTAAAAAGAACGATTTTTAACATCCTGCCCGTTCTTTTTCAATGAATTTTCAAAGCCCTTAAGTTTCTTCCTGCCGCTGTAGGAAAGCGAATCGTATAAGTATATAGGTCTGTCGATTCCGGCTTCAATGAACCTGTCGGTAACACCCGTAACGGTTCCCACATCATCGCAAAGGATACTGTAAACATTCTGATGATCAAAGGCCGCATTAAGAAGCATTATCGGTACTTCCTTGGAAGCCTCGGCAATGTACTCGTTTTCCTCATCGGTATTTGCTATGAAATTCGAACCAACCAGGATGATGCTGTCTACCTTTTTCGAAAGAATTAAATTAAGGTAATTCTTCTTTGCATCGAGATTGTAGCCCGTGCAGCAAAGGAGTGCTTCGTAGCCCTGAGCCTGCAGCTCCTGCTCCAAAAAATATACCGCCTTTGCAAGGTAAAGGTCCGATGAATCCGCGCAAAGAATACCGACATTTTTAAGGGTTCCGAGTCCCATTCCCCTTGCAAATGCATTGGGGGTATAATCATACTTTTCAATGATGTCGTTTACTTTCTTGCGTGTCTGAGGCGAAACGTTTGCATTTCCGTTCAAAACTCTCGAAACGGTTGCAATCGAAACACCTGCTTTTTTTGAAATATCATATATCGTCATTGACATGTGGTAACGCCTCCAATAATCCTAAGTAAAACCATTCCCCAGATTTTTGAAAATCCCCTTACAACGTTACACCCTGTTTGAAAATTGCAAAATCGTGGTAGCCGGCAACCTCTGCCTTAACCTTTTTCCCGGAAGCAACTTCCAGGACATAATTAAACAATTTTTCTTTAACCTCGTCAAGCGATTCGCCTTCAACGCAAATCCCGGCATTAAAGTCAATCCAATTGTTCTTTTTCCCGTTAAGGCGAGAATTGCTGGAAATCTTGACCGTCGGAACGGGTGATGCAAACGGTGTGCCTCTTCCGGTTGTAAAAAGAACGATATGCGCTCCGCTTGCGGCTAAAGCCGTGGAGGCAACCAGGTCATTACCGGGTGCACTGAGTAAGTTGAGTCCCTTGTTCTTAACGGTTTCCCCGTAAGCAAGTACGCCCTTTACATAGCCCGAACCGGACTTCTGTGTGCAGCCCAAGGACTTGTCCTCAAGGGTTGAAATACCGCCCTTCTTGTTGCCGGGCGAAGGATTTTCATATATGGTCTGATTATGCGAAGTAAAGTAATTCTTGAAATCGTTTATCAGGCAAACGGTTTTATCAAAAAGTTCCTTGGACTCGCACCTGTTCATAAGAAGAGTCTCGGCTCCGAACATTTCCGGAACCTCAGTAAGGATGGTCGTGCCTCCGCAGGCGCCCAGCATATCCGAAAATCTTCCTACCAAAGGATTTGCGGTAATACCTGAGAATCCGTCCGAGCCGCCGCACTTAAGTCCCACAATCAATTCGGAAGCGGGAATATCCTCTCTTTCAAAAGAAGCCGCATATTTAATCAGGTCTTCAACGATTTTGAGTCCGTCCGAAATCTCGTCGTCGGATTCCTGACACACTAAGAATTTAACCCTGTTCTCGTCATATTCACCAATATAGGGCTTTAAAACATCGATGTTTGAATTTTCACATCCAAGTCCCAAAACAAGGACGCCGCCTGCATTGGGATGATTGATGAGGTCCGCCAGGATTTCTCTTGTATGCTCCTGATCGTCTCCCATCTGTGAGCAGCCGTAAGGATGAGGATAGGCGACAACGCAGTCTACGCTTCCGTAAACCTTTTCCTTGGCAAGTCCTTCAATGGCTCTTGCAATATTGTTTACGCAGCCGACCGTCGGAATTATCCAAACTTCGTTTCTGACACCGACCTTGCCGTTTGTACGTCTGAACCCTTTAAAAAATGCGTTCTTTTTCTCAAATTCCGGTACGTTTACGGGCTCGTAAGTGTAGTTTAAAAGGTCCGAAAGTCCTGTATGAATGTTGTGAACATGTACCCAGGAACCGGCCTTAATGTCGGTCTTTGCGTAGCCTATTTTATTACCGTATTTGATGATGTCATCCTGCTCCTTTACATCCTTAATCAGGAACTTATGTCCTGCGGGAATATCCTCAAGAAGCTTTATTTCTTTACCGTCAATTAAGACGCATTCGTCCTTCTTTAAATCAACCAGAGCAACGCATACGTTGTCGGCGGGATTAATCTTAATAAACTTATCCATCTGAATCTCCGTTCTGCAGCCTTAAGCGGCATTTTTCTTTATAAATCAATATCTCCGATTCTGCGCATCTCTGTATATGCAAGCAGGAAAGGTCCTACACCCTTGGCGTCGTCCGATACGATAGGCTCACTCATGTAATATTCAAAGCTTCCGTCACGCATGTTCTTTCCGCCAAGCCCCGCTACGAGACAGATGCCCGAAAGATGAAGATTTCCGTCGGCATCGGTTGAAAGATACTTTTTGCAAATACCGTAAAATGCTTTTTTGCCGATTTCTTCAAAGCTCTTATCGAGTATTCCCATTCGAACACCTTTTAAGATTGAATAAGAAAGGATTGCGGATCCGCTCGTCTCAAGATAGTTTTCTTTATACGCGCCCTTATCAACTACCTGATACCACATTCCTTCATCGGACTGAAATTTAACAAGCGACTTCATAAGGTCGACATAGGCATCCTTTAAGAAAGAAGCTTCTTCCATGTCGCTGCATTTTTCGTAGGTATCAATCAAAGCCATCGAATACCAGCCAATTGCCCTAAGCCAGAAGTTCTGTGAAAGTCCGGTGGTCTTGTCACACCAGAACATCTCTCTCGACTCATCAAAGGCATGATAGTAAAGACCGGTCTTTTCGTCCCTCATATTTTTGATGACATTCTTAAACTGATTGAAGATGTCGGAAACGTTCTTTGAATCGTTAAATCTGCGCTCATATTCCATATAGAAGGGCTGGCACATATAGAGTCCGTCAAGCCATACCTGATTGGGATAAATGTTCTTGTGCCAGAAGTTTCCGCTCTTTGTGCGAGGCATGAGCTCTATCTGTGAATAAATAAGCTTTATTGCCTTTAAATATTTTTCTTTTTTCGTGATGTCGTAGAGTTCGAAAAGAGTCTTTCCGGCATTGATATTGTCAAGGTTTAGCTCGGAAACGTTATATCCGTCAATCGAGCCGTCCTCGAAAACCTTTGCATCCACAAAGCCGTCGGCAAAATCAAAATACTTCTTGTCTTTCGTAATGGTATACATTTCCATTACAGCCTTGATCATGCAGCCGTCGATATAATTCCACCCCGACTTCTTTCCCTGTCTGATCTTCTCAATGTTCCAAATAGGCTTATCGGGGGTACTGTTTGCAAGCAACCACTCAATATAACGTTCGATTTTATCCATAGTTAAAATCCCTCCTATGTAAGCGTTTACATAATGATTTTACAGTTTATTTACACTTGCGTCAATCAATAATTTTAAATTGTCAAAAAATCTCTAATAAGCTATACTTTATTTGTTTTTTGAAACTGCTTACATTAAATTTTACATAAACGAGGTAATAATCATGACGATTAATTCAACTCCCGAAACAATAGCCGCCGATTTGGATATGATAAACAAAAGCAATGACGAAAATATTGTTTTAAATCTTTCGGAGGGCACCTATCAAGGTCCTTTAAGTCTTCTGAGGGGAAACGTAAAGATAATCGGCCCTTTGGAAAGCGAAGCCAAATTTACCGCCGGTCTTTCGGCTCTTACAATGATGCCCGACGGCTTTAAGCGGGGCACTTTCAATACCCAGACCTTTTTCATTGACGGCGATAACGTATCGGTTAAAAACGTTACTTTTGAAAACACCGCAGGCCCCGGAGAGATCGCGGGTCAGGCGCTTGCAATGTATGCAGACGGCAGACACATAAGTTTTGAAAATTGTATGTTCCTAGGCTTCCAGGACACGCTTTTCCTTGCTCCTCTCCCGGAAAAAGAAAAAGAACCCCGCGGATTTAAAGGTCCTAAGGAATTTTCCGAAAGGCGTTCGGGCAGTTACTATTTTAAAAATTGTTATATCGAAGGAACCGTTGACTTTATCTTCGGAGGCGGATTTGCGGTATTTACTTCCTGCAGGATTGTTTCAAAGAAACGTCCGGACCGTTTGGATAGCTTCGTAACAGCGCCTTCAACATTTAAAGACAATAAGTATGGATTTATATTTGATTCCTGCAGATTTGAGGGTGATGCGGATAAAGAAAGTGTTTATCTTTCCCGTCCCTGGCGTGAAGATGCTTATGTCTGTGTCATGAATTCCTATTTGGGTGAGCATATTGCTCCCACGCATTGGCACGACTGGGGAAAGGTAAATGCCCACGAAACCGTAAGATTTTACGAATACGAAAACTTCGGTCCCGGAGCTATTGATAAAGAAAAGCTTTCTTCCTTTGCGAAGTTCATCACGAAAGAAGAAAGCTTGGAAATTGAAAAAAAAATAAAAGATTTTCAAAATGAATTTTTAAAATGATAAAAAAGAGTTTCGCTTGCGGAACGCTCTCGCCGTCCTCGCCCTCTCCGTCCTCGCTTCGCTCGGCCACCTCTCCCAAAGGG
>CAZCPW010000012.1:0-13419 GCA_964499925.1 uncultured Lachnospiraceae bacterium | reverse complement strand
GCTTTCCACGTTTGTACGGGTACGGCTCTTATTGAAATATTTCACCGCTATCGGCCTCGTAAAGTACAAAAGCAGTACCGAAGCAACCAAAAATATGATGATTTGAAGCCATATCGGTGCATGCAATGCAGCTGAAAGACAAGCCACTAATGATCCTCCCGCAAACCAGATTGTCGTAAGTCCCATCGTCAAAAGTTCAACGATCAGAAAAGCCGCAAAGAGTAACAACCAGACAATCGTCATTGAATAATCCATATTTTCCCTCCTTTGTAGCCATTAGTATAAAAACATAATCCCTTAATCTTGGATTTTATTTCTCTCTTTAACCTCGTACATCACCTTATCGGCACGTTCTACCGACCATTCGATAGGCATCTCCGGATCCGTATAAGCGTATCCTACCGAAACTGCCGTAAATCTCGGCTCCTCAGCGTGAACGGCTCTTACTTCCTGCTCAAATTTGGAAATCAAAGCCTTAATGCGTTCCTCGGCACTTTTATCGGCATATTTGCTTTTTTTCTTGATAATAACGCAAAATTCGTCGCCGCCCATTCTGTAAATATATCCTTCCCTTGAAAAGACCTTCGTCAACAGGCTTGCCGTAAGGAGCAAGCATTCGTCACCGACCTGATGGCCGAAAGTATCATTGATGGACTTAAATGAATCTATATCGAAAATCAAAAGGCAGGTCTCGTAATTAATCTCATTCAGCTTTTTTTCATAGCACCAGCGATTGAGAAGTCCGGTGATCTTGTCCGTCTGAAGTATCATGTTGTTCACATAGGAATATGCGATTATCATAGCGATTTCGCCGGTTAAGAAGCCCGTCTTAACTCCGCTTAGGAAGACCTGCACCAAGACCCCGTAGGACACAAATATGCAGGAAACAATGATAACAAGAGGGTTTCTGTTCTGATACTTTTTCCCGACTGCCACAAATTCAAGGGCAACAATCAATACCTCAACCATGTACACGACTACATATATAAAGTAAAGGTCGCCTCTCACATAGACATTTTCGGAATCGATATAAAAAACCAAACCGAAAAAGGCTGCCACTATTTCAAAAACCGCATGCACAAGCACAAAAACCCATAAAAGCTTTTTCTTTGTAAAGTTTCTGAATATGCCTATTCCCATTGCAATCGCTGCGGGAACGAGACAAAATTCCATGGTCTTTACGACGTAATGAAGGGGAATATACTCTTTTGGGGCCCCATTTAAGCAAACGTTGAGCCAGGTAAGTAAAGAAATAACACCAAGAAGTATAAAAATCGAAATAAATCCGCGCTTAATGTCAGCGCTGACAATCGGATTGGGCGCAATAAGTACCACCATCAGAATCGCGGCAAGTATTTGAATTGAAATAATCGCGGTAAAATAACTCATACGCACAGCCCCTTTAAATGTACAAACACATTTTCATTATATCGCACCGTAAGCAATTTTTACAGTGGTTCTTTATCCAATGCATTCTTAAAGCCGTCTTATCAATTCTTCGCCGTTATCCTTAAGCCACTTTCTGTGTTCTTTATAATCGGGCATGTATAAAGAAACCTCATTCCAGAAGTCGCGTGAATGATTCATATATTTTCTGTGGCAAAGTTCGTGCACTGTTACGTATCTCATAACACCCTCGGGGCAAAGTGCAAGAAGGCAGTTAAAATTCAGGTTGCCTTTCCCCGAGCAGCTTCCCCACCTCGACTTCTGTGCCCTTATCGAAACGCTCCCATAGCTAACCCCGATGATTTCGGCATATTCGGCTATAAGAGGAAGCAGCATTTTCTTGGCTTCTTTCTTAAGGTTTTTAAGCTCGGCATCGGTAAATTTCGTTATTTTTGCTTCCTCTGCACGCCTTGCGGCAACCTTTTCAAGGGCATTTTCGATCCAATCTTCTTTTTCCGCCACAAATTTTTTAACGGCCCTGTCAGAAAGAAAGAGAGGCGCTTTAACCACAACCTCTCCCTCATTTGTCACCGATATCGAAAGCGTTCTTCGTCTGCTTTTAATAATCTTTACATCCATTGTTTAGAAAAATACTCCCTTAATAAAAATCTCAAGTCCGATTCCTATTAAGATTATACCACCGAGTATCGTTGCTTTGTTTGAAAGCTTTGTGCCGAATTTCTTTCCGATTTCAAGTCCGCCGAAGCAAACTGCGAAGGTTACGACTGCAATGATGACACCGGCTATGAAGGCCATCAGGAAGTTATACTCCGCAATGGTAAATCCTACCGAAAGGGCATCAATTGAGGTTGCAACACCCTGAATGACAAGTGCCTTGAAGGTCAGGCTCTTAGGTTCTTTTTCCTCGGTGTCGTTCTTTGCCTTGATTCCTTCAATCAGCATTCCGCCACCGATGTAAAGAAGAAGTGCCAATGCAATCCAGGGAATGAGCTTTTCAAAAACCTTGAAATATTCAAGAATCGTGTGAACGCATACCCAACCGGCAAGCGGCATAAACCACTGAAAGAAGGCATAGACTCCCGCGATACCGCATTCTCTTTTCTTCTTCATGGTCGGCTCGTTTAATCCGTTTGCAAGCGATACCGAAAAGGCGTCCATCGCGAGTCCGAAGCCAAGTAAGATGTTGTTAAAGACAAACAAAAAATCGAAATTCATTTCTTTTTCCTCCAATAAAAAAGATATGGTAGTGGCCATATCTGTCGAAATCCGTATTTCGAAACCTGTACAGCCTTACCGCCATACATGAGTCTCGTAAATTAAAGTAAGCCAGGTTTACACCAGCATGTTGACTTACTGCGTCGGGCGCTTACTACTCCCTCATGAGTTTTTAAATAATATCATAGAAATTTAATCTTGTAAACACATAATTTTCCCAATAACACTACCCAAAAGGGTAGTAGTAAAGCACGGTTTAATCCTCTATAATTGCTTTAAAGGGAGTGTAAAAGGTTAAATATAAGAGGATCTTCGCATTGAGCGGAGGTTCTCTTTTTCTTTTAAATATAAACTTTTTCGAAAGTTGCATTAGGCTAACTTGAAAAAAGAAAACGGATGATGTTAAATAGATGTTACTAAGGTTTTGCTAAGTGAAGCAGGACGATATCATTGTATGAAATACATTCGGAGGTTAATTCATGACAATGCAGGAATCAGGTGAAATGTACCTTGAGACGATTTTGGTCCTTTCTAAAGAACGCAAGGTCGTAAGAAGCATAGATATATGCGAATATATGGGTTTTTCAAAACCTTCCGTTTCGAGGGCAATGAGTAAGCTTAGGGAAGACCATTACATCGAGATGGATAAAGACAACTATATCACTCTTACCCCCGAAGGTCTTAAGATTGCCGCAAAGATATATGAACGCCACACCTACCTAAGCCAATTTTTCAAATCGATAGGTGTCAGTGACGAGACCGCTTCTGCCGATGCCTGCAAGATTGAACACGACATTAGTGACGAGACCTTTGAGGCTATCAAAAGAATCGTTATGAACGATAAAAAGGAGTAATATGAGCGAAGTAATTTTAACCGCAGCTAATTTTGATGAAACACTTAAATCGGATAAACCCGTACTTGTTGACTTCTTTGCGACCTGGTGCGGACCCTGTCAGATGATGAGTCCTTTGGTTTCAAAGCTTTCGGACGAGCATAAAGAAATCATCGTGGGAAAGCTTAACGTCGACGATGCCAGAAGCATTGCCGAAAAATACCACGTTATGAGCATTCCTACTTTTATACTGTTTAAAAACGGAAGTATGGTAAATAAAGCCGTCGGTGCGATGACGGAAGCGGATCTTGAAAAATTTGCCCTCTCATAAACTTGCGCCGGACTGCTGCAAAGCAATTTCCTATATAAAAGAGTTTCGCTTGCGAAACTCTCACGCGCCGAGCGCGGTCGCGTTAGCGACATTTACCCTACGCGCGAGTGCGCATAATTGGCACGTAGTGCCTTTTTTGCTATATAGGGGATTGCGGAGCAATTTCCTATATAGCAAAAAAGCCGTCGAGACTTTCGACGGCTTTAATCGGCTTAAAACTATATTTACTTGGAAATGCGCTTTTTATTTGCAGGTTCGGGAATGTATTCGACGATGTCTCCAAAATCCGTCCCGAGAATTTCGCAGATCCTGCAGAGCACATCCATTGAAACAAGCTCCTCTTTGCGGAATTTCGTCATGGTATTGGGTGAAATGTCTGCCGCTTGTCTGAGCTGAGTAGCACTCATCTTTTCATCAATAAGCTTTTTCCAAAGTTTGTTATATGAAACTGCCATATGTGTCCTCCTAACTGTGTATTTATCAGTCCCCTTTTATCAGACCCCTCACATGTATGGTAACAATTGTCTAATAACGTTCTATTAAACTGATATGAGAATAACTTATCTTGTGAATTATTTCAAGAATGATAAGATAAATTTCATAATTATTACGAATCGAAATTAATAATCCTATAAAGGATACACTTATGACCATTGAAGAAATCAGAACACTGATCGGCGACCCCCGCAAAACGCTTCCCAAAAAAGAGTTCGAAGAATGTCTTGCTTTTTTTGATACGGATTCCGATGGGCCCACCGAATACATTTCGGAATTTATTAACTTTTACTTTATTGCGATGCACTCGGACGAGTCCTTCTTGATTGATGCGGTTCACCTGTGCAATCAAAAATACATTGCAAACATACAGTCCAAGCCTGCCCTCAAGTCAGAGCACCTTCCGTATCTTTACCTCAAGGAAATCGACTATTACACAGCGGTCGATTCATATTCGGAATGTATCCGGTACATCGACAAGATTGCCGATCTCGAAAGTGCGCCTCCGTTCTGCACGGCCGCGGCTTTTTCCCGTGCCATTGACATCTTTATCTCCTGCGGTCTGAAGGGAAAAGCGGAATATTATGTGGACAGGACCCGTTTTCTTTCTAATTTTTCGGCCGACATTACTGACAGGCATTTAATGATTCTCGACTGTAACCTTATGCATGCATATGCATGCATGGGAAAAAGAAAGGAATACGAAGCAGAAAGAAAAAACGTTTCCTCATTTGAATCTTTCGATTTCGATCCGGAATTTAAAAGCCTTTCACGTTTGTACGTGCTTGGCTCGGAAGCAATCATAGATTCCAAATCTCTTCCAAGTCTTGAATACCTAAGGGAATTCTGTGATCTCATGGAAAACGGGTTTTTTTCCTCTTCCCTAACTGCGGCTTATGCGGAAGTCGTCGTCCCGATTCTTAAATGGGTCAAAGGCCAGATTCCGATTGAAAAGCTGATACGCTACACCCTGCATATGATAGAGGTTGCGGATACTTTTTCCGACAAGATCGAAATGTACAAGGTACTGATTGATGATTTTAAAGTCGAGAAGCCGAAATACAGCTTTGTCTATGATGAATACCATAAAGTTCTTGAAGCCTATTACAGCAAGAGCATCAACATTCACAGGCATGAGGTCATCGACGAGCTCATGAGTATACAAATGGAAAAAGAATACAAAAAGAAAGCTCTCACGGATGAGCTCACAGGACTCGGAAACCGCGCAGCCTACGAAGCGGAGCTTGAAGACATCGTGATGGAATGCGACAAGGACAAGATCCCGCCTTCAAATCTGACAATTCTTGCAATGGACGTAAACGGTTTGAAATATGTAAACGATACTTTCGGGCACAGTGCCGGCGACGGATATATAATAGGCGCCGCTTCATGCCTTAAGCAAACAGTCGGAAACTACGGTCATATCTACAGAACCGGCGGTGATGAATTCATGGCTATAGTCAGACAGACTGTCTTTCCTGCGGATGACGTCATTATGTTCTTAAGGAAAAATCTCTCCGATTGGACGGACAATTTCGGAAATCACCTGTCCATGGCCGTCGGCTTTGCTAAGGCAAATGAGCACCAAACCCTTGCAATCGATGAACTGGTTCATCTTGCGGATACAAATATGTACACCGATAAAGACCGCTATTATGTTGAATCCGGTCGTGACAGAAGAAAAAGATAAGGTTTGTTGTTGACAAATTCAAAGACTTGCACATGCATAAATAACCCTAAACGGATTTAAAAAGGACAGGCGATTTGCCTGTCCTTTTGCGCCATTATCTACTTGGCAAGTATCATCCTGTCGTTGTCCATTTCCGAACCCGATGCGGAAGCAAATCTTTCAAGTAAATCTTCAACAGTGAGGCGTTTCTTTTCCTCTCCGCTAATATCAAGGATAATCTTACCGTTATCCATCATAATCAAACGATTGCCGTGCGCTATGGCATCTTTCATATTATGGGTAATCATAAGAGTCGTAAGATTATGTAACTCTATGATTTCATCGGTCTTTGCAAGAACCTTTGCGGCAGTCTTCGGATCAAGAGCGGCCGTATGTTCATCAAGCAGCAATACCTTCGGTTTTTTAAGCGTAGCCATTAAAAGTGTCAAAGCCTGACGCTGACCTCCGGAGAGGAGTCCTACTTTAGACGTAAGTCTGTTTTCAAGGCCCAGATCAAGGGACTTAAGAATTTCTTTATAGCCTTCACGCTCAACCGCGGTAATTCCGCTTCCGAGCCCGCGCACCTTACCCCTTCTGTTTGCCAGAGCAAGATTTTCATCAATTCTCATCGTTGCGGCCGTTCCGAGCATGGGATCCTGGAACACGCGGCCGAGTAACTTTGCTCTCTTGTATTCCGGCATTTTGGTAACATCCACACCGTCTATCGAGATGGAGCCGCTGTCTACCAGCCATGTGCCGGCTACGGCATTTAAGAGGGTTGACTTACCTGCGCCGTTTCCGCCGATAACCGTTACAAAGTCACCCTCATTTAAGGTAAGGGAAAGATTGTAAAGTGCTGTTTTTTGATTAACCGTACCTATATTGAAGGTTTTTGAAATGTTCTTTATCTCTAACATTATTGTACCTCCTCAGGTTTAATGACAGGTGCCTTGGTAAAGTATTTCTTTTTGATATAAGGAATCGCAAGAAAGATGGCAACCACAACGGCTGACAGAAGCTTAAGCAAATCCGTATCAAAGCCAAGCCACATAACAATCTGAAGAACTATGTAGTAAATGATTGCGCCAAGTGCAACTCCCAAGAGCTTAAGAGCAAAATTTTTAAATATCCTGTCAAAAATAACACCGCCGATGATAACTGCGGCAAGACCGATTACGATCGCACCGCGGCCCATGTTGATATCGGCAAAGCCCTGATACTGAGCCAAAAGAGCACTTGAGAAAGCAACGAGTCCGTTTGAAATCATGAGGCCGAGTACCTTGTTTACGTCGGTATTGATGCCCTGAGCGCGGCTCATATTGCCGTTGCAGCCCGTAGCCCTCAAGGAGCATCCGAGTTCCGTTCCGAAGAACCAGTAAAGGATCGCAATAACAACTATCACGCAAACAGCAACAATGAAGATTGTGTTCTTATAAAAAGGTACCCCCGATACATAAAGAAGGGATACGAAAAGATCGTACTTCTGATTGGAAATGGGCACGTTTGCCTTTCCCATGACCTTTAAGTTGATCGAATAGAGGCCTAACTGTGTAAGAATACCTGCAAGTATTGCCGGTATACCCATTGCCGTATGAAGGATTCCGGTAGCAAAGCCCGCCAAGATTCCGGCTCCGACTGCGGCAAGCAAAGCAAGCCACATAGGCTGATCGTTTGAAAGCATTACTATGCAGACCGCACCGCCGGTACACATGGTACCGTCAACGGACAAATCCGCAATATCCAAAATTTTGTAGGTGATGTAAACACCGATGGCCATTATGGCCCAAATAAGTCCCTGTGCAACCGCACCGGGAAGTGCATTAAACAAATGTGATATTTCCAAGGCTTATACCCCCAAGATATAAATATAAAACGGCAAAAACAACAATACCGTTTAACTCACAGAAGGCCGGGCATGTCAATACACGCCCGGCGCGACTTTTCAATTATAATTTACTTAACCTTCGATTGCAACATAATCCGATGGAACGGTTACTCCGAGAAGTTCGCTCATTTCTGCGTTGTACTCCTTGGTAACATTGGGTGCATACTCGATTTCCATCGTGCTTACATCCTTGCCGTCTCTTAAGATTTCAACTGCCATTTCGCCGGTCTTGTATCCGATATCGTAGTAGCTGATTGAGAGTGTTGCAACACCGCAGCCTACACAGATTCCTTCTTCACCCGCAATTACAGGTGTCTTGGTAGCTGTAACGATATTTCCGATAATACCTGTATTTGAAGCTGCCGTATTGTCTGTGGGAATGTAGATTACATCGGAGTTGTCGGCAGCCGACTGAGCAACGGTCTGAACATCGTTTGTATCAACAAAGGTAAAGAACGTTACCGTCTTTCCCAAAGCTTCAAGCTCTGTCTTGATAGTGTCTGCCTGATACTGTGAATTTGCTTCGGCCGAGCAGTAAAGAACGCCGACATTCTTGGAATCGGGGAAGAGCTCATTGAGCATTGCAGCCTGTTCCGAAAGAGGCGCAAGGTCTGAAGTACCGGAAATGTTTCTGCCGGTAAGCCCTGTCCAATCATCAATGTCAAGTGCAGTAGCATAGTCGGTAACGCTTGTTCCGAGAATGGGAATTGAAAGTGTTCCTGCCGCAGCTGCCTGAAGAGGAGCCGTAGCGTTTGCCAAAATCAAATCAACGCCCGATGAAACAAAGGAGTTAACAATTGTTGAGCAGGTTGCCGAATCGCCCTGCGCGTTCTGTTCGTCAAACTTAACATTTTCCTCGCCGAGTGCTTCAACGACCGCATCCTTAAAACCCTGGGTTGCGGCATCGAGAGCATCGTGCTGTACGAGCTGGCAGATGCCGATATTGTATACCTTGTTCTTTGTCTCCCCGCATCCGGTAAAGGTAAGCACAAGAGTAAGTGCCAAAAGCAGTGCCGTAATCTTCTTTTTCATAGTAAAAATCCTCCGAATTTCTTTGACGCATTAACGCTTTTATGCGTTAAAGCGTTATAGATGAACTAAAATATACCCTACATCACCGTAAAAGTCAACAGCCTGCCCAAACTAATTATGGATTTTTTTAACAGTACTGTGGTAGAATACTTTTCTAAGGAGTAAAAAGGAGTCAATATGAAACTTTTATGGTTAGGTATATGTGCGCTGATCAGTTACTTCGTCGGTACGATAAACCCTTCCTACCTTATATCCAAGCGCAGAAATTTTGATATCAGAGAGGCAGGCTCAGGGAATGCAGGCGGTTCAAACGCCTTGATTACCATGGGTAAGAAAGTCGGCACACTCTGCATGTTATTCGATATTGTGAAGGCTTTCGCAGTTGTAAAGGCATCCATGCTTTTGCTTCCGACGGAACCTTTGGCCGGAGCCGTTTCATCAACAGCGGTGATTCTCGGGCACATTTTTCCCATATGGCTGAATTTCAGAGGCGGTAAAGGCCTTGCATGTTTAGGCGGTTCGCTTCTTGCTTATTCGCCCCTTGTACTGCTTATTTTCCTGATGATAGAGCTCATTTTGGTATTTATCGTTGACTATATCTGTGTCGTCCCGATTACCGCATCGATTGCTTTTCCGATCGTTTATTATGCTCAGGGCGGTCCCGGATTCGGTGCTCTCATACTTCTTGTTGCCACAATTGCCATGTTGTACAAGCATATGGAGAATATCATCCGTATCAGAGAAGGCAAGGAAGCTCATTTTTCCTACCTGTGGAAGCGTGAAAAAGAAGAAGACCGTATCCGTTCAAACATGAGCGAAGAGGAATACGATCGCATCAAAAAAATCCATTAAGTATTTTCAGAGGGGAATATGAACCTAAAAGAGTTAACGACCGGCACTCCGGTAAAGCTTGAAATCGTTAAGGATTCGCAAGGTTTCGAAGTTGCTACCGTAGTGGTGGGTGTTTCGACCATAGACTTCGGACCCGGCTCGGCTTTATTAAAACCCTTATCGTTAAACGGAGATACCCTTGATTTAGGCTCTTCAAAATACGGAGATGTCAGATACAATCTTTACACTACCAACTCGGACGGTGACCGTATATGTTGGAACGACGTTTCAATCACCAAAAAAGAATTTAAAGGAACGGAATTCTACATTGCAACGGCAAAGGCTCACCTTGCCGCTTCCATCGTAAACGACAGACGTGCAAATAAGCGTGTGGTGCTTCACGCCCCCTGTACCGTCTTAAACCGTATAAACGGCAAAGAAAATCCCGCAATCATATACGATATATCCGATTCCGGAATTGCAGTCTTCTGCGACGATGCATTAAGAGTTGATACTCCCTATCAGATTAAATTCACCGAACAGGTTAACGGAACCGACTATCGCCTGACAATCGACTGCATCTGCGTACGCGTCGGCACTGCCGAGGACAAAAAGCTTTACGGCTGCAGGATGACAAACGCATCCAGAGATGTCGTATCCTATATTTACATTAAAAAACTTCTTTTGAAAGCTCCCATGTAAAATGCACGTGCAGCGATTTGATATTTATATCAAATCGTTTTTTCTGTAACGCTGAATTGCCGCGCACTTTTCACTTACTCAATTTTGACAAGTGACTCGACTATCTGGTGGGTGTCATCGATTTTAGTTCGTTTATAAGCTCTATATCCGACGGCTGAACTCTCATGTTTGCCGTCGTTTTTGTTCCGTCAGGCTTTATGATATTAATTTCAATCACTTCGCCTTCGTTTATTCCCTCACGTATGAGGTTCTTCAGAAAGCTTGCAAATTTGGGATGAGTGCTTTCAAAAGTGTTCTTCATCCCGGCTATTTTCATGACATCCGACATATTCGGCATAATTAATCCTCCTCTATAAAAGCTCTGCGAATAATCGTAACAGCATCTGTCCCAAACGCATGAATCTCGAGCGTCCGGTCAAATATTCCTCGGTTACATCACGACTTTCGGCAAACGTATTTATGAAATCCGCCTTAATTTCCCTTATTACATTGTCAAGATAAATAACACATCCGTTCTCAAAGTGATGGTAAAGGCTTCGGTAATCTAAATTTATAGTTCCGACCGTCGCTATGCGATCATCCGATATACACATCTTTGCATGTGCGAATCCCGGAGTCCATTCGTATATCTTAACCCCGTTTCGTACAAGAGCATTGTAAAAAGAACGCGTTACGCTGTACACAATCTTCTTGTCCGGTATTCCGGGAGTAATGATTCTTACGTCAACTCCCCTCTTTGCAGCAAGGCTCAAGGCATGGCTCATTTCGTCCGTGATGATGAGATAAGGCGTTATGAAGTAACAATAGTCGGTTGCGCTGTTGATAATATTTATGTAAACCTCTTCTCCGACATGTTCATCATCCATCGGACTGTCTGCATAGGGTTGTACAAAACCGTTGCTCGCGGCCGTGTAGCCGTAATCCACAAGGTACTTTGCCACATTTTCATCGTCCTTGTCTCCGTCTCTTACCGCATTCCACATTTCAAGGAACGATATCGTAAGGCTCTTTACCGCATCACCCTCTATGCGAATACCCGTATCCTTCCATATCCCGTAAGGATGCGTAACATTGAAGTATTCGTTTGCAAGATTGTACCCGCCGACAAAGCCCACCTTGCCGTCCACTACCGTTATTTTTCTGTGATCTCTGTTGTTTAGGAAGAGGTTAAAGAACACGCCTACCGGATTGAATACCCTGACCTTTATGCCTTTGCTTTCAAGACGTTTTGCAAAATCCCAGTTGATAAAGGTAATGGATCCGACATCGTCATAGAAAACCCTGACCTCTACACCCTCCTGTGCCTTTCTTTCAAGAACGTTTTCGATACGTGCCCAGGACTCCGCATCTTCTATGGCATGGTACTCCATGAAAATAAAGTCCTTTGCCTTTCCGATATCCTCAAGCTGGGCATCAAGGCCTTTTTCGCCCATGTTGTAGAAGGTTATATCGGTATTCTCGTATATGGGATATGAAGCCTTTAAATAAAGATACTTTGATATGCCTTCCAAGCCTTTATCTCTTATATGAAGCTTATGAAAAGTCTCCTCATTCTCGGGAAGCATCGGCAAAAGCTTCTTATCAACCTCTTTGTAACGAAGGCTCATTTTCTTGGTAGAACCGGCAAGACCGGTTAACAGATAAAAGGTAATTCCGGCCGCAGGAAAGGCAAGTATGAAAATAATCCAAGGCATCTTCATGGAAGAAGTCTTGTGCTGAGCGTATATGCCCATTACAAGCACGGTCTCCAGAAGTCTTGTTGCGATGCTAATCCACTCGTATTCCTTGTTTAACTTGGTAAACAGGGTGACCAGTAAAACCATTTCAATGATGATTGAAATTCCGACGAAGATTGCCCTCTTCAGTCCGTTTTTGTTTGCTGCCTTTTTTTCATAAGTCCTTTGTTTTTTCATAATGTCAATAATCCTCTAAGAAATTGTGATGAATTCCGTCTTTTTTGTATGCCACGACTGTGCTTAAATTGACATTTTCAACGCTTTTAAATATATTGCTCTCGACGTAAGGGTTTGTTTCTTTGAGCTTCTTTATAAGGTTCTTTATTTCAAGTCTCTTAGACTCCGCTATATCGTTTTCCGACAGCGTTGCATTTGCTTCCGTAAATCTGCAGGCACATTGCAAAAACTTTAACCCATTATAGTCGCGCCAATGTTTGATGTCATCCTCGCGTATCAGATACATCGGTCTGATAAGCTCCATGCCTTCAAAGTTCGTGCTGTGAAGTTTTGGCATCATGGTCTGAACCTGTCCGCCGTAAAGCATTCCCATCAAAATCGTTTCTATGACGTCATCATAATGGTGTCCGAGTGCAATCTTGTTGCACCCAAGCTCTTTGGCCTTACTGTACAGATAACCGCGTCTCATGCGTGCGCAGAGGTAACAAGGCGACTTCTCTATATCGTAGACCGCATCAAAAATATCCGACTCGAAAATTTTGATGGGTATTTCAAGAAGGCCGGCGTTTCTTTCTATCTGAAGACGGTTTTCCCTGTTGTATCCGGGATCCATTACCAAAAATTCAAGTTCGAAAGGGAACTTATTGTGCCTCTTCAATTCCTGAAAAAGCTTTGCACAAAGCATGGAATCCTTGCCGCCCGAGATGCATACACATACCTTGTCTCCCGGTGAAAGCAATTCGTACTTATTAATCGCCTTAGCAAAGGGTGTAAAAAGCGCTTTATGAAATTTCTTACGGATGCTTAACTCGACATCCTTACAATAATTATTTTCGTTCATGGCAATATGTAAAAAGCATTCCGCTCGCGGAATGCTCGCGCTGAGTGCAGTCGCATCAGCGACATTTACCCTATGCGCGAGTGAGCATACCTACACGTAGTGCCTTTTTTGCTATATAGGAGATTGCAAAGCAATTTCCTATATAGCAAAAAGGATCGGCTAAAGAGCCGACCCCAAATACTCAGATTTCATAATCGAAGCAGTTTCGTAAAGCGGTGAACGGTCTGACCTTTTCATTGGCTACCGCCACATGCATAGGATGTAC
>CAZCPW010000011.1:0-13448 GCA_964499925.1 uncultured Lachnospiraceae bacterium | reverse complement strand
GTAACATCATCCCTGCCGGCCCCTTTAAAAAGGCTTGAATCGTTTGTATAAAGAACGCGTCTTCCGTCAACACTCATCGACACGGCATAGCGGAGATTCGTATTCGATTCGTCAAAGTAATCATTGAAATCAAGATACTCAAGATAATTTGAGTAGAGATCCTTAATCGCGGATTTTAACGTATCGCACAAATCAAGATAATCGGACTCGTTCGTCACATAATCCTCTAAATTTAAGCTCTCTGACGTAAGATACGTGTTTTTAACGGTTTCGAAGGATGTATAAACCGCCTCCTCCTCATAATCATACAAATCGTTTTCATGAACGTAGTCATCATAATCAAGATTAAAGAAATCACAGTACTCTCTCACCGTGAAGAATTCGTAGCTGGTGAAAAGCTCCGAATCGGATGACATCCTCTGTCCCCACGCAATGAGATCACCTACATAATAGCTAACCGAAGGACCCGAGTATTCTCCTCCGTCAAATCTGTTTACGTATTCACCGATATTGATGGTCTTATTGGGATTATACTGTCCCTTATCTTCAAGCTGTTCCCTGATTGCCACATACCTCAATATGGAAGAAACGGAATTTTTAAGATTTAAGGTATAAATATCCGAATCATAGTAATCACCCGCTACCTCATATAAGCTCGGAGTGTAGTCGACAATCTCGGTTTTTTCCGCAAGGTATAAAGAAACATTTGCATTATATTCAAAAAAGCATATGCCGATTAAGGCTCCCAAAAGAGCCTGCAGAGCAATCAGCATATACTTTTTCAATTCTCTTTTATTGATTTTCTTTTTCACTTAATAAGCCTTTGTCCATCTTGTAGCCGTGTCCCCAATCGACCTTTATGTAGCGGGGATTTGCCGGATCTATCTCAATTTTTTCCCTTATATGCCTTATGTGAACGGAAACGACATTCTCAACTCCGATTGCGGGTTCGTTCCAAACCGCCTCGTAAATCTCCTCAACCGAATAAACCCTTCCGGGATGCTTTAGGAACAAAAGCAGAATGTTGTATTCAATTGGAGTAAGCCTTACTGCTTCATCGTCAACGGTTACTTCCTTTGTCTCGTCATTGATGGAAAGACCTCCGATGCTGTAAATCGAAGCCGCCTCAACGGGCATGTTTCCGAGCTTTGTGTATCGTCTTAACTGTGACTTTACTCTGGCCATGAGTTCGAGCGGATTAAAGGGCTTCGGCACATAATCGTCTGCGCCCACATTAAGTCCCAAAATTTTGTCCGAGTCCTCCGTCTTTGCGGAAAGAACGATAATCGGAATGCTCGATTTCTCTCTGATTTTTAAAATTGCATGTATGCCGTCAAGCTTCGGCATCATGATATCTATGATTAATAGCTTTATGTCATGGTCCTTAAGACACTCAAGTGCTTCCTCACCATCGTAGGCTTTAAAGACATTGTAGCCTTCCTGACTTAAGTAAATTTCAATTGCATCAACTATTGCCCTATCGTCATCGCACACCAGAATATTGTCCATACCCACCTCCGAATAAAAATTATGTTGGGGTCAAAAGGTATTCTGACTCCAAATGATACCGGATTGCTGCGTGCTGTGCACTCCCGCAATCCTGCAAAACATATATGTCAATCGTATCAGTCACTTCTTAATGCGGAAATATTTTTTCTTTAAGCTTTCCTTAATGTTTTAAGCCACGCCGCAAAATTATTTTGCAAATTAAATATACCGATAATCCGGCGTGAACTAAAAAGCCAAAGCATTAATACTCAAAAAGCAGAAAAGGCGTTCTTTATCCATTCAATCTTCGAATTCAAAACTCCTATGCAGTCAAAGCGCACCGGCGTGTCCGTAGGAAAATGCTTTAAATACATATAAACCCTTGCACTTTGTATGATGCTCTTCTGCTTTGAATATGTCACTGCTTCGAGCGGATATCCGTTTCTTGTACTGTTTCGATATTTGACCTCAAAAAAGACCAGATACCCGTCATTTAAACCCACAATATCGATTTCTCCGTGCTTCGTAAGAAAATTCCTGTTAAGAATCCTTACGCCGTTTTTCATCAAATAGGAAGAAATCATTTCTTCCCTGTCGTTCCCTATACCCCTTTTGTCCATTATCGATTAACTTTACCCTTTAATTTGTCCATTGCATCCACAAATACCAGGATTTCAGCCACCACCTCATAAAGCTCCGGCGGAATGGTATCCCCTATCGCCAGCTTCGATAGTGTCTTTGCAAGCTCCTCATCCTCGTGAATCGGAATATTCTCATCCCTGGCCTTGTCTATGATTTTTTCGGCGATGTAACCGCTTCCCGAAGCAATTACCCTCGGTGCGTAATCACTTGGGTCGTATTCAAGAGCAACTGCCTGTTTTTTTGTGTCTTTTTTCTCCATATTAAACCCTTGCATCAAAGGAAGTATCCGCGATTACAAGCTTTGACAGATTTTCATCCAAAACTTTTTCAAACGAAGACTTCGTATCGCTTGAAAGCTTTACCTCCCCCTTAAAGCTGTATCCTTTTTCGGTCAGCCTCTTATCAAGGAGTGACAGATTCTTTTCGATAAACAAAAGGCTGTCTTCATCCGCTAAAGTGAAATTTGTGGACACATTTGAGCCGGTGAGGCTTACATAGATATCGGCAGGTCCTAAATTCTTCGTATCCATATGTACGAATGCCGTAACTTCCGAATCGCCCTCAGCCAAAGACTTATTGCCCCTGTATACATAAAGTTCCCCCGCCTTTGCCCCGTTCTCACCCTTAAACGGAATCTGCACATAAGGAATGAAATTGTTAAGAGCATTCATGAAATCAAGATTTTGATTCAAATTGTTTACGTAAGCGACACTCTTTGAGTCTTTCGGAAGAATATCCTGCAACGTATCCGAAAGCTTATGCGCTGTCTCAAAAAGGTTCTTATAAAGATTCCTTACTTCCTTTTTGTCGGACATATCTTCTTTTGACAGTGTCAGATGTTCGTTAAAGGCTTTCTGGAGCGATTTGCTGACTTTCTCCTTTAGCTCCTTTAATCCGTCTTCCGAAAGAAGGCTAAGGGTTTCTTTATTAATTCCCGTTTCTTCCGACGTTTGCTTTAGTAGGCTCCCCTTGTTTAAATCAATGCCTGCCTCAGATTTAACCTGTGAATTAAATGTCTCATCCGCTTTAACGGAATCCTTCGAAAGCATATCCTTCAATGCAGAAAAAACATCTTTCAAAACATTTTCGGAACTTTCACTGTCCTGCACATTCAGTAAAGTCGCAAGAGCCTTTTCAAGCTTGCTTTCCGCATTATCAGGTCCGCTTAAGGTTTCTTTACCGGCAAGCGCAGTCACGGTATCTGACAAAGAAGCTTTAGAATCGCCGGACCCATCATTCGATACAGCTGAATTTAAATTACCGGATTCGTCATTTAATCCTGCCGATTGTAAATTTACGGACTCGCCGTTCGGTGCGAGCAGTTTCGACTCGTTGCCTTCGACAAGCGTTTTTACATTGTTTACTAAATCTATCCCGTTTTCAAGGGCAAGAGTCTTATTTGCATCTATTGTCTGTGAACTTACCTCTTCATTAAGGCTTAAATTCAAAAAGTCCTCCGCCAGAGAATCCGCAATATCCGTAAAGCTTTCGGTTACGAGATTCTCCATATTCCTATAGGCTTCATACGACTTAAGATTTGCCTCTGTTCGGGGAATGTCCATTGTCTGAAGATCTACTATGTCCTTAACCGGGTAGCTTTCGTTTAAGCTTACATCCCTGTAACTTTCAGCCAAAGAGTTTCTGTCAATGGGTCTGCCGTATTCCATATTTCGAAGTATGGTTTCCACGGAGCGAGAATTTACCGGGATTCCCGCCTGCTTCAAGGCAAGCGTCGCAGTTTTGGCATTATTCGTGTTGACATTTAAAGGTCTTAACAGTGTTTCGTTGTTTGAGGTCTTGTTTACCTCAAATAAAACCGTTGCTCCTTTAGATAGACTGACTCCGTCGTTTACCTTTGCATTAACGGTGACGCCGTCAGGCGTCTTAAAGGAATACTCGTTCCCGTCCGACGAAATAATGGTCCCTATGATTGTATCGTGATTAGATAGATTTGAAAGAAGAGAAAGCAAAGCCTTATCGTTTGCTTCCCCTATGATGTTTAAACTGTTTTCGACATTGTTTGCAGTTAAAGTATTTGAATTTGACAAAATTGATAAAGAAAGACTGTCCATATTCCGTCTCCGCGGGCTTTTAGGATTTATCTCCCAATCCCCCGTCAAAAAGCCTTACTGCATCAAACTAAACGAAATGCCCTATAAACGTATCCCTGTGTATCGGACACTTCCCGTACTTTTTAAGTGCCGCTATATGCTCCGCACTTCCGTAGCCTTTATTTGACTTAAAGTTGTATTCCGGGTAGACCTTATCATATTCAACCATCAGCCTGTCCCTTGTAACCTTTGCCACAATGCTTGCCGCGGCGATGGAAACGCTCTTTGCATCACCTTTTATAATCGGAACCTGCTTAATGGAAACTCCCGGTATCGTAACCGCATCGTTTAACAGAACATCCGGCTTTACCTTCAGATTTGAAATGGCACCTCGCATTGCTTCGTAAGTGGCATTCAGAATATTGATCTCGTCAATCCGCTTTTCGCTTGCGAACCCGATTCCGACACTTACCGCATCCCGCATGATGACATCATAAAGCTCTTCGCGTTTCTTTTCCGAAAGTTTTTTGGAATCGTCCAAATAATACGGAATGCAATTTTTATTAAAGATCACGGCTCCCGCAACCACAGGTCCCGCAAGAGGTCCTCTTCCGACTTCATCGATTCCGCATATATACTCGCAGTCTTCGAATTTTTTCTCGTACTCTTTAAGTTTCTCGGTACGAAGAACTTCTTTCGCAAAGTCCTCTAATTTCTTATCGGCAGAAAGAACCATTCTTTTTACAGCGCTTCTTTCATCCTGCGAATACGTATCTATTAATTTCTTTAAATCATTAACATCGGCTTCTTTAAAAAGCTTCTTTATCTCCGAAATGTTGTCACTCATCACTTATCAACCGATCCGAACTTGCCAAGCGGCCAGATTCGTATCCAGACCTTGCCTATTATCTCGCTTCTGTCTATGTTCCCCACATCCGCAAAACGAGAATCCTCGGAATTGTTGCGATTATCTCCCAGCACGAAATATTCGTCGTATTTTAAAGTAATCTCCTCCGCCGCAAGGCCGGGATTCTGAATCACCTCGCGTCCGTAAGATTCGTAAAGTTCCTCACCGTTTATGTAAATCTTTCCGTCAGCGTCAATCCTCACCGTTTCGCCGGGAAGCCCGATTATACGCTTGATGTACTTCTTGCTCGTGTCCTCTCTATACGGAAAAACAACAATATCAAATCTCTCGGGATCCGAAAACTTATAGGAAATCTTGTCGAGTATCAGGTTGTCTCCGTCTTCGAGCGTGTCCATCATCGACGAACCGATTACCTCCGTCCGTTGGGCTACGAACTTCACCACCAAAAACGAGATCAAGACTACCGCGAGAAAGAAAATGCTTGTGCTTAAAAAATCCTTTAATTTATTGTTCATGGCTGTTCTAATGTAATCCTTCCAAGCTTTCCGCTTCTGAAATCTTCGAGCACCAGATTCGCGGTTTTAAAATAATCGCTTTCGGCACCCGATTTAAGTGTACCGCGCTTTCGTGCGATGATATCAAGCATCAACGACTGCTTCGTATAAAAGCTCGCGGCCTTTGCCTCTTCTTCCTCCAAAGCTTCCTCGTTTATGCCGTACCTTTCATAAAGGTTCGCAGGGTAAAAAGAAAACAAATATAAAAGTAATTCACCCGCAAGCTCCTCGGAAACGAGTATCTCGTCATTTATGGAACCAAGGTATGCAAGCCTTTTCCCGACTTCCTGATCCGAAAACTTCGGCCACAAAATTCCCGGGGTATCAAGCAAGGCTATGTCACTTCCTATACTGATCCACTGCTTTCCTACCGTTACACCCGGCTTATTGCCGGTCTTTGCTTTATTCGATCCCGCAAGAGCATTTATGAAAGTTGATTTACCGACATTTGGTATGCCGGCTATCATCGCCCTGATCGGTTGGTTCTTTATCCCCTTTGCCTCATTCCTCGCGATACGGTCTTTGCAAACCTCTCTGACAGAGGGCAACACATTCTTCATGCCCTCTTTGTTTTTCGAATTTACAAAGACAGTCTTAATATTAAGCCCTGCAAAATAGTTTTCCCACTTTTTACTGATACTTGCGTCTGCCAAATCAGCCTTATTCATAACAATCAGTCTTAACTTGTTTCCCGCCAATTTGTCTATATCGGGATTCCTGCTTGAAAGAGGAGCTCTGGCATCAAGGATTTCTATCACCAAATCCACAAGCTTTATTTCATTTTCCATCATGCGGAGCGCTTTTGTCATGTGCCCCGGATACCACTGCACCGTCATTTAACAAAACCTAAATTTTCCAAATTCTTTGAAAGCTTAAACCAGACCTTGCCGGTTATGTAGCTCTTTTTTACAACGCCGATATTGCCGGACCTTGAATCTTCACTGTAATTACGATTGTCACCCAGTACGAAATACTCATCGTCCGAAAGATAAATCTCGGTTTCCGCAATTCCCGGATCCTTGATGATATCGTATGAAGCATCTTCTTCAAGCTTAATGCCGTCGATGTAAATGTAACCGTCCTTAATGAGTATCGTATCACCCGGCACCCCGATTACACGCTTTACATATATATGCGAATCTTCGTTTCCGTTCGGCACGAAAGCTATCACATCATAGTACTTGGGAGACGAAATCTGGTAAACAAGGCGGTTAATTAAAATCTTCTGTCCCGAAATGAGACTTGGCTCCATGGATGAACCGACCACATTTGTCCGATACCCAAAGGCAAAAACAAACACAAACGCAAGAAATACCGAAATCACTATCCAGAAGCCAAAGCTTAAGACTTCCCTTAACGCCTTTATATTAATTTTCTTTCGCCTTTTCCTGGCAAAATTAAGTCCCGAATGTCTTCTCATATCCACAGAATTATATCAAATGAGGAGACAATGTAAAAGAGTTTCATTTTCTGTAAACGCGTTTATCCGTTCTTTATCAATCCATATTGTCATAAAATTCGACGTTCTCGCCTTCCACATAATAGCATGCGATTTCGGACAAATAATAATCTCCGTAAATATCATCAATGCAGTAACAGTAGAAATAATTTCCGTCGGCAAGAAGCTGATACAGGATTTCGGGTTCCCCGCTTATCGTATATTCGTCACCGTAATAGTAAAATTCCTCGTCACTGTCCAGGCCGCTTGCAAAATACAGCGGAGTAATCACATCTCCGTCCTTAAGCTTTACGATTTCCCTTGAAGAAGCGCCGTTTTCATCGATACCGTCCCATGCACCCTCAATATAAATCGATGACGAATTGTAATCGTACCTGATTCGCAAATTGGTCTCTTCGCCGTTTAAAAGTATCGGTGAAGTATAAACAAAATAATCGTCTCCGGTTTCTGCCAGGTAGGTAGAAAGAGTCTGCCCGTCGGGAAGCGAAAGCCAATAGCCGTCAAAGTTGTCATAGAAAAGCCCGCTCGACCAATCTCCGTTGATGTCGTAAGTCTCACCTATCTGAATAATGTCTTCACCGTCAGAAGACAGCATTGAAACCATTGCGTACACATCTGCCGCAGCACAGCAGCCGTTACTGTCAAGCTGGAACCAGAACGATCCGCAATCATCCAATTGCGGTGTGTAAGTAAAGGTAATGTAAGGGCTTTCCCCTGTCGTGCCGTAATCGTCAAGATAGTTCCAATAATCCGAATCACAGCTTGCGGGGCTGCAGGATTCACCCTCAAAAAGCCATCCGTAGGACCATTCTCCGTACTCGTCAAACCACTGATTGCAATCGTAGGTGTCATAGCATGAAGAACTGCCCAATGCACAGCATTGATTCTGTCTGTCTACGAAGGACAGATAATACGGGCTTACGCATATTCCGCTCCAGATGGAAAGTTCTTCCGAACCCTGCACACATAAAGGATAGTAAATTGAAAGTCCGTAAGCTGACCTGTGTGTCGGCCCGGAAATCTTGTAAGAAACCGCTGCCTCCAAAGCGCTGAGGGCTTCCGAAGCGCCTTCCGCATAGCCGGAGCAGGCATTTATGATGCCGCCCAGGTCAACCATATTTGTGTATCCTTCGGTTCTGTTGTTTCCTCCGAAGTTATCCGCCTCTTCAATTGCACGAAACATCTCGGCTCTTATCGAATCATCCGAGCTTGCATTGTAAAGCCCCAGCGAAAAGTTATTAAAGCTTTCAAGAAGCGCATCTATCTTACCAAGGTCTATAACAGAAAGCGTAGCAATGTCATCGTCGTCCTGCTCTTTGCAAGATGCAAGGAAGCTGTCACACACCACTCTTCCTAAATCCAGACCTGTAGCGCCGGGATTTCCCGCAAGATAATTTCCGATTTCGGTATAGTCCCATCCGTTTCCGGGCTCCGATTCTTCCGATCCGTACATATAATCCGCATACGTTGCAAGAATGTTTGCCGTCTCAATCGTTCCCATGAGGCAGGCATCAAACCCGATAAAATCGAATTTACGATTTACGCCCACACAACAGTTGTTAAAAGCTTCGTCAAGCTCGGCAAGACTCAGTGAATCATTGTTTGCCGTTTCGTCAAAGCAGACACCCGTAATGCTACCGCCGCCGTGATTCCAAAGGATAACTCCCATATGCTCGGATGCATAATTGTTTACTCCCCAGGTAAGGAAATCGGAAAGTGTCGATGCGCTTCCCATGTTTGCCCGACTTACTTCGTCTGCCTTTGTAACCGATCCGTTCTGAATCAGGAACCGCTCATTGCTGTTTCCGGTGACGTCCCAATTGTACCAGGTATTGGTCCCGCCCGTTTCCACCACGAAGCGCACATTGTCACTGTTCGCCGCAGCGCTCATTTCTTCCATGTCATCGGTAGCCGATCCGTAATCCGACTCAAGATCCGTTCCGCACAGATAAACAAAAATCGTCCAAACACCCGCATCCCCGATATCGCCGGTATTTTCGATTGCACTTCGAGTGACCCTAAGCTCACCCGTTGAATTGTTAACGTTGATATTTAAACCTCTGACTGTAGATTCGGATGAATCAACCGACGTGACACTGCCATCGCTTGATGAATTTTCGGTATCGATGTCACTGTAATCATCCTCCCAAAAATCATCGCTGCATGCCACTAAAGATATGACAAACGCCGCAATAAGCAGAATTGGCCAAAATTTTTTCTTTTTCTTGTCTTTTTTAGTTCCCATATTAATTCCCCTTTTGTTTTGTAAAACTATGATTCTTGTTTACTTACTTTTTCCATTCCTCCTATAAATAGCCGAAATCTTCCAAAAAAAAGGTCTTATCGGTCTTAAGGAAAGCCAACCTCCGAAAATAAACCGGTAAAGCAAATTATTGACATAAAATGTCTTACCGTTTCTAATTCCCCCGTCAAGATATCCTTTAACCGAATTGACTGATATCGGACCTTCAATTTCAGTCTGATTGTCACCGACAAAGAAAACTCCGTCTTTGGAAACTCTTACAACCCGGTGAAGGACCAAAATACTGTTTTTTCTTCTAAAGAGGCAAACATCTCCTCTTTTAATTTTTCGTATTCCGATTGGTTCAATGAATGCTGCATCGCGGCCCGGTTTAAACAAAGGATACATACTGAAACCACGTATTGAAACCTGAATCTTCCGGCCATTCAAAAGTAGCTCTTCAACGTCAGATTTCTCATCAATGCATATCAGTGAATCGTCATTTTTTAAATCCATATTTCCCATGCTCCGGTACATATAAAGGTCAGCTTGTATTGACCGCAAACCTCGTATTATAATTATTATAATAATGAAAACCATTTCCATTAAAATCAAGAGGAAAAATCATGAAAAGAAACAGCAGCTACACTCTTGTAAAGCTTGAAAACGATTATTATCTCCTTCCGTTCGGCCAAATGATAGCCGATCAAAGACACGGATGCAAAGTAAACGAATCCGGAGTTTACATATGGAACCTGCTTAAAGATGAGCTTCATTTCGAAGATATTTTGGAACATCTCTCAGAATATTATGACATGAACTGCAAAGAAAAGGAAGAGGAACGACCTAGGCTTAAAACTTTCTTGGAAAATCTTGCAGATGAAGGCATCATTTGCCTTACTCCTTATGATTATTTCCTTTCAAAATTTGATGGATATTTTTACAATATTGCAGGGCTTTTGTTAAAACTTGTTTGTCCCCGGGAAGCAATTCCCTGTGAAATGAATGACTTTCTGTTTAATGGTAATTTACGTAGACCCGATCTTACAATCTCCGTACACACAGGAGAACCCGCCGTCAATATGAACGGAAATACACTTTTGAGAAATAGAGAACTTGTTGTTATGGACGCAGCAGACACCTATGTCCTTCTTTTCCCAGACTCTCCGAAGATAATTGAAGCCCATCTGAAGAAGGACGGTTCAATGACATATTTTTATTGTCGTCCGGATTTTGACGATGATTTCAGATATCAGTTCTTTCACGCAATACGCTTAGCTTTTCTGATACTTGCCAAGACGAAAAATATGGTCGTATTGCACTCGGCATCAATCCTCTACAAGGGTAAAGCATGGCTGTTTTCCGCGCCTTCCGGGACCGGAAAGTCTACACATACAGCTCTTTGGAATTCATATTTTGGCACACCCATCATAAATGGGGATTTAAACCTTATTGATGTAAGTGCAGCCTCTCCTAAAGTACATGGCATCCCTTGGTGCGGAACTTCAAACATGTGTGATACTCTCACATACCCATTAGGCGGCATTATCTTATTAAAGCGTGACTCAACCGATTACGTTGAAGAGCTTACAGATGCCGATAAAGAACTCTTAGTCTCAGAGCGCCTCATAACTCCCTCTTGGACGGAAGAAATGCTTAACTTAAACCTTAAACTCACGATGAAAATTACGGATAAAGTCACTGTATGCAGGCTTCACTGTACCCAAGAGCCATCGGCGGCAATTACCATGAAGGAATACCTAGACAGGATTTAAACCTTTTTAAAGTGTGAAGCAATTCAATGTATTTTACCATTACCTTGATCTTCGAATCTCACTCTTTAAAAACCTGCGATTCGCCTTTCGATTTCTTCCTTCGGCAACAGCTTGCACCCCTTATCGCAGATTTCATATACCCTGTCGCAGGCTTTCAAAACCGTCGGTCTGTGAGTAGTCACAATGCACGTTCTCGGAGATTCGTCTTCAATTATGTTTTTCAAAACATCCCTTTCCGTCTGCATATCAAGTGCGGAGGTCGCCTCATCCAACAATAAGATAGGCGTCTTTCGTAATAGCGCTCTTGCAATGGACATTCTCTGAGCCTGTCCTTCCGAAAAGCCGCCGCCCCTTTCCTTAATTTCACTGGATATACCCTCCGGCAGCTTACTTACAAATTCCCAGGCGCAGGCCTTTTTTAATGCTGCCTCTATTTCTTCATCGGAAGCATCTTCTTTTACATTTCTCATATTATATTCTATCGTACCGGAAAACATGGTATTTCCCTGGGGTACATAGGAAAATAAGCTTCTCGTGGCTGGGCTTAGACTAACCTTGTCGGCATTTTTACTTTCCAAACTTTCGCATCCTCCGCAAAGAGTTATATCACCCGCCTGATATTTCATAAGCGAAAGAATTATCTTTAACATTGTCGTCTTTCCTTCTCCGGAAGGTCCGACAAGGGCAATTATTTCATGAGGTCTTGCCTCAAAATTGGCACCATCGAAAATCTGCGCGCCATTCTGATATGCATAGGAAACATTTCTTACATAAAGTCCTATTCCGTCCTTGGCATGACGTTTTCTGAATTCAAAAACCTCAGATGCATTACTGAAATCTTCTCTTGGCATTTCAACAATATCCATAAGTCTTCCTGCACTGGTGGTCAAAGAAATTGCGGTAGGTACAAGGGAAGTAAGATTATTCAAGCACCCTGTAAGTGTACCCGAAAGTCCCAAGAACATGGTCATCGTACCGTAGCTGATGCCTCCGCTCCAGACCCTGTAAATTCCCCAGCCGTATGCCGCATAGGACACAAGTGTTGCAACGGCCGTAAGTAAGAAAGACGTACCCATGGACATTTTTTGAAAATCCAATCTCATGGAAATATATTCTTTCTGAATTTCCTTTAATCGTCTGATATACGAGGGAATCAGGTCAAAAGCCTTGATAGTTTGGATGTTTGAAAAAGCCTCTTGGTTAAAGCCGGTCATCTTGGCTCCCATCTCGGCACTTCTCTTGTTGTTATTGGTCATTCGGTTCATAAGCTTTCTTGAAAGAAGCAAGCTTACCGGAATACTGAGAAAAGCAAAAATTGCAAAAGAGGCATCATAATAGATGACCATTGCAAAGGCAGAAATAAACCTGAATAAATAAATGATAAGATTCGGAATAAAACTAAGCACACCGGAGGATATATTTCCCGCATCGGAACTCCAACGCATCAAAAGATCCCCGGTATGATAGTTCGACAACGATTCCCAGTCGGTTACCAGAATTTTGGAAAAAATATCCGACTTAATCTCCGCATCGACCTTCATACTGATTTTAGAAGATACGAAGTTTGAAATCTGGTTGACAAAGACGCTTCCTAAATTTACGCCTATCATCGTACAGAAAGTAAGCACCAGCTTACCTGTCTGTTTTCCGGTAATAATATCAACCAAATCTCTTGAAACAAGACTTCCGAAAAGAGAAACTATTGTGCCCGTAAACCCCAAAAGGGTATAAAAAATCATAGGTCCCCAGTTATGACATGCATAGCGGTACATCCATGCTGTCTGCCTCCTCATTTCTTTAAGTCGACCGGATTTAATTTTTTCTGTCAGTTCTTTAAGCTTTTTCTTCACAAAAGTTCCTCAACTGAAAACAGCATCACCTAAATAGGTGATGCTGCGAAATCACTTACAGAATATATCAATCGAATTTACCCTGAACATTAGTCTGATGCGTGCAAGTAACGGATGAACTGGTTATAGCAAGCTCATTATTATCAAAATCCCCGTTAACTGTTATATTGAAAGTTGCATTATCTCCTGCTTTGTATGCATTAGCATGAAGCTCCCTGGTAAGAGTTACAGTAAATCCACTGACCGTACATGCCAGCCCACTTGTTGACGAAACATTATTGATATTTTTGTTAAATATCAATACAATCACCTGCTTAGAAGAAATATGCTCAACCGTATCCGGATGATCTATGCTTACTTCAAAGGTATAAGTGCCGTTTACATCATGTTGTCCCGGCGTCGTTTTAATAGACCAACAGTCTCCCGAAGTAACTCCGCTTGCTGCATAAACGCCTTCTGAAATGCTGTCATTAACAATCACATCGGGGCTGAAATACTCTTTTCTCATCAAAAATCCTC
>CAZCPW010000010.1:3389-13680 GCA_964499925.1 uncultured Lachnospiraceae bacterium | reverse complement strand
AGGAGATATCAAGATCTTCAGACCGCGTGATTCCCACGGGCGACGAGGTCACGGCGGTTACGTTTGAGAGGGTCAATATGTAATGCTGTTTTGCTGTTACTTTGATGCAATGACTCAAATATATGGCGAAAATGTTGACACATCAACATTTTGGAAAGGAAAAATGTTGATTCATCAACATTTTAGAAAGAAGAGTTCTTTTCAAGAAGCATATTGAAATTAGTGTGGGTATTAACTAAGTAGTATGAGAGCCGTCACTCGGACGCTGCACCATTTATATTTATAATCCCAACATTTCCCATATAGCAGGGCGCGAAGATGTGCTCTGTTATTTTTTCGCTTATCAATCCGTCCCATTTTGCGTGCAGATGGGCACCGATGACATAAACAACAGGAGAGTCATCATCATAGATGAGATTCAAAAATTCCTGCATTTCCGCATTCGGAACCTTCTCGGCATCGCTTCCCCAATAGAGGTGTCTGCCGCCTCGGACTTCCTCGGAAAACAGCTTAAGATCGTCGTTTATCGAAGAATCAAAAGGCACATGGGTTGCGACAATAATGGGCTTATTAAGCGAAAATACTTCTTTAACTTTTTTGAGGGACTCCGAATCTATATTGTTTTGGCTCATGTTAAATCCAAGAACAATTACACTTCCCAAGTCGTAAACAAGGATTCTTGAATTATCCGAGATTTCACTCTGCCTGAGATTACAATCCGTATAGTCGGAGACTTCCATCCAGTAAGGTTCAAGGTCATGGTCGGAGCGAAGATATATATAGCCCTTTGTAAGCTTTTGAAAACATTCGTTCAAGGCATCTGTATTTGCCTTTGAACAGAAGTCAATCATGTCACCGGCAAAGATCACTAGGTCAGAATCACATTCGTTTATCGCTTCGGCAAGCTTCTTTGATTTTTCACAAGTCGTTGTACCGATTGATGAAAATTCGGCAATCCTATTATCCATGAACTCGGAATTTTCCTCGGAAACTTCCGAGTTGTTTATTTGCAGATGCAAATCGTTGACTACAACGATTTTATAACTGTCGGATATGTTTTCAATATTCAGATTTACCTCATCTACGGTATATCCCTGCGATTCAAGACTTCCCCCTGCATTGGAACAGGCGGTAAGAAAAAGACAAATAAAAATAACAACCGAAAACAACTTCTTTGACATATTGCTGATTTTGACCCCGACAAGATTTTTTAAAATAATTTTAGAACAAATCAGAACATTTTTACAGAGGGGGATTGCACGGCCCCCTCGAAAAAAGGAGCCGCCCCCACATAGCAGAAACACCGTATCCCGAAAATCTTCTCGGGATTTCCCCCAATTCACTGCACTGTTGAAAGTGCAAAGTGCTGACGCATACGAGGATCGGACAGAACAGACGCTTAACGACTGCTTAGATGTCATCCCTTATGCAAATTTTGTACCGAAGTCCGAATTTCAACACGAAGACCTCCCTTAGGAAAGTAAGAGAATATCCAACCCATCAAAGATATTCTCTCACACACAGCCACCGTTTTGAGTGAAACTGATGGATAAAGAAAAAATAACGCTTCTTTGTAGAATGGATTTGGTGGCGAAACGGAATATTTTGAATATTTCGATTAGTCGCCTGCGACCGTGTAGTAACATCGAACTGACTGATACCTTTCGAGAGTATCACGACAATAGCAGTACTTGCAAGAAGTTTTTAGAAAAAACAAACAATTTGTTAACAACATCCAAAAACCGGGTCATCCAATTTGTGCAACATTAACAGAAAATATATCGGTTTCAAATATCTATTGACAAAACTTGCACCATGATGTCTAATATAAACAAGCGAAAGCGATTTCAAAAGGCAAACATTCATACAAGTTTGAGAGTAAGAGGGACAAGCGTATGGGAAAAACGACAAATCAAAAGGCAATTACCGCACCGAAACGTAAGAAGAATTTCTTTCAGCTGTTATGGAAGTACAGGACTCTGACACTTATGTGTCTGCCTGCAATCGTGTTCTTCATAATGTTCAGTTACATCCCTATGCCGGGAGTGTATGTCGCATTCGTTAAATACAATTATCAGAAGGGCATCTTCGGCAGCAAGTTCATCGGCCTTGACAACTTCCAGTTCCTCGCCGAATCCGGAAAACTCTGGATGCTCACGCGAAATACAATTCTTTACAACCTGGCATTTATCCTTCTCGGAAACCTGCTCGCAATCTTCATCGCAATACTGCTGAACGAGATGCGCGCCAAGTATTTCAAGAAGGTTGCTCAGACCATGATGTTCCTCCCGTACTTCATTTCACAGGTTCTGGTAGGCGTCCTGGTATTTAATTTTCTCAATTACGATACCGGTTTCGTAAATACCATTCTTTCGAAGATGGGACTTGAAAGATGGCAGCCCTACGCAGACGCAACGGTTTGGCCTGTGATACTCGTCATCATTTACCTCTGGCAGCAGACCGGTTACAATTCCATCGTTTACTTTGCGGCAATCATGGGAATCGATGGCGAGATAGTAGAGGCGGCAAGGGTTGACGGAGCAAATGCATTCCAGAAGATCAGATACATCATCCTTCCGAGCTTACGACCGACAATAGTTATCCTGCTGTTGTTTGCTCTCGGCGGAATTGTAAAAGGAAACTTCGGTCTCTTCTACAACATAATCGGTACGAATCCGCTGCTTTACGATACGACGGATATCATCGAGACCTATGTATACAGAGCTACGCTAAGCGACTTTAACTTCTCGACGGCGTCGGCGGTCGGCCTGTATCAGTCCGTAATAGGATTCGCAATCGTAATGGTGGTCAACTTCATCGTTAAGAAGATTGAGCCCGATTATTCACTGTTTTAGAAAGGAGCACCAAAATGGCAAAAAGAAACAACCTAGACCTTCAGTCAAGTTCAGCCAAGGTAAAGCTTGGTGCTTCGGATATCATCATCAGAACAGTCGGCTATATAGTTACAACCTTTTATGCTTTGTGTTGTATCTTCCCGTTCCTCATCATTTTGGGAAGTTCATTTACATCGGAATCGTATCTTAACAGATACGGAGTACAGCTTATCCCGGGTGAATTCTCCACCAAGGCATACGAAATGGTATTAAAGAGCGGCGCAATATATAAGTCCTATGTCCTCACCATTCTGATGACGGCAATCGGAACTTTTATAGGACTTATGATTATTTCCATGACGGGTTACGCCCTTCAGAGAATGGACTTCCCCTTCAGAAATGTGATTTCGTTCTTTATCTACTTTACGAGTCTTTTCTCGGCAGGTCTTGCACCGTACTACATCGTCATGACCCAGTACTACAAGCTTAAGGACAGCTACCTGGCAATTTTACTTCCGCTTCTTATGTCACCTTGGCTCATTATCCTTATGAAGAATTTCGTAAAGAGCATTCCTCATGAGATCACGGAATCCGGAAAGATTGACGGGGCCGGCGATATGAAGATATTCACCGACCTGATTCTTCCCATGTTAAAGCCCGCACTTGCAACAATCGGTTTGTTCCTGGCTTTGGGCTATTGGAATGAATGGTATCAGTCATCACTCTTCTTAAGCTCAAGAGTGGATGTCAAGCCTCTTCAGTACATGCTCTACGAAACGGTTAACACCACCGAAGCTTTGAAGAATACCGTTGCCGGACAGTATGTCACCATAACGGACATTCCTTCGAATACCGTAAAGATGGCAACCGCAATGCTTGCAACCGGGCCGATAGTGCTTCTTTATCCTTTCGTACAGAAGTACTTCATTTCCGGAATCACCGTAGGCGCGGTAAAAGGATAAAAAACACCTTACTCATTCGGTTATAACCGTGTGAATGGTCGCACGGATAACAATAAACTATATTTTTAGGAGGAAAAATATGAAAAAGAAGTTACTTGCAGTATTGCTTGCAGCAAGCTGCGCACTTTCTTTAGCCGCATGCGGCGGAAGCACCACAGAGACAGGCTCGACTTCAGATGCGGGCTCCGGCACGGACTCCGGTTCGGCAAGCACTGAGGTTTCAAGCGACATTGATACCTCCGAACATGTAACGATTACCTACATGTTCACAGGTTCCAAGCCCGAAGGCGAGGCTATGGAGAAGTTCCAGGATATGAACGACAAGCTTAACGAAATCCTTACGGAAAAAGTAAACGCAGAGCTTGAATTCTACTGGATCGGTTGGACGGATTATCTTGCAAACTACAACCTTACAATCGCAGCTATGGACGGAACCGTTGATTTAATCGGTACCGCTTCCGACTGGCTTGATGCTTGGCCGAATGCAAAGAACGGCGCTTTCTTAATCCTTACAGAGGATATGCTTAAGACATATGCTCCTCAGACATGGGCATCCGTTCCGGCAGAGGATTGGGAACTTTGCAAGTATGACGGCGACATTTATTTGATGCCTGAAGACAATTACGCACAGTGGACCAATCACGGTTATATCTACAGACTTGACTGGGCAAAGGAAGCAGGACTTGCTGACGGCGTTCACAGTTGGGAAGACATGACCACATACTTTGAGTACACAAGCTCACATGCAGACGAGCTCGGTATCAACATTTCATGGGATTCCGACGGAACTCAAAACATTCAGATGGCATCCGGTTGGGTAGCATCTCATACAAACTTTGTTCCGATTGACGGTATCTGCACGGCAGGTCTTTGGGGCGGCACAAAGGACGATCTTTACACCGTTACCACTCCCGCATACACAGACACAGATATGATGGTTAACTTCGCAAAGCTTATGAAGCAGTGGGATGAGATGGGCGTTTGGAAGACAGACGTTTTGAACAACACTACTTCCACCAACAGAGACGACTATCGTGTAGGCCTCGTAGCAGCTGAACAGCATCATACACAGACTTGGACAGACCTTGTTTCTCATACCGATGCAAATACGATTTACCAGACAGATCCCGATGCAGAAAGCGGATTCTTCTACTTTGGCGAAGAGACCGACAACGTTGTTGCACTTTCCATTACTCACGGTGCAATGGCAGTTTCCGCAGCATCCAAGAATCCTGAGAGAGCATTAATGGTTTACGACCTCTTAAGAAACGATCAGGAATGCTACAACCTTATCAACTACGGTATTGAAGGCGTATCCTATGTAGTCAATGAAGACGGATACAAGGAAACACCCGAAGGCTACAATTCAGACACAGACAACGTCGGCGGCGCTACCTCTTGGTGGTGGGGACGTAATGACGACCTTGAGATCAAGTCTGCAGACAGAGACTGGGATACCATCGAAGAACTCTACGCTAAGTATGACTCCGTTAAGATCAACTATCCTTACGGACAGTTTATTCCTGACGTTGACAACATCAAGTCAAAGATTGATAACTGCAACGAAGTATACGGCAACTACATGAAGCAGATTGCATACGGCAAGTACACCGGAACCGCTGAAGAAATCGTTGCCGAGATGCAGGAGGCCCTTAAACAGGCAGGCATCGAGGATGTTACCGCAGAGCTTCAGAGACAGATGGACGAGCTTTACAAGTAAAAAGAAGCTCATTCGTAAAGCTTTAAACTTTTACAATTGCTAAGATATTTTGGGCAGGGCGCCGGCTTTAAACGGCGTCCTGTTTTACAAAAGAGACTGAGGTTTATTATGAATACCTTTGAGATTAAAGACGATTTTTATTTAAACGGAAAGCCTTTCAAGATAATTTCCGGAGCCTTTCATTATTTCAGAACCGTCCCCGAGTATTGGGAGGACAGGCTGTTAAAGCTTAAGGCATTGGGAATGAATACGGTTGAAACCTATATTCCGTGGAACATGCACGAGCCGAGGAAGGGCGTTTTTAATTTTGAAGGTATTCTTAATATAGAAGAGTTTATAAAGACTGCGACGAGATTGGGTCTTTACATTATTATAAGACCTTCGCCGTACATATGCGCCGAGTGGGAATTCGGCGGGCTTCCCGGGTGGCTCTTAAAAGAAGACGGCATGAGACTTCGAGTTTCATATAAGCCCTTTATGGATTCTTTTGACAATTATTATAAGGTGCTGATGCCGAAACTTACCCCTTATCAGATTACAAACGGCGGCAACATCATCCTCATGCAGATTGAGAACGAGTACGGCTATTATGCAAACGATAAGGATTACATGAAGTTCCAGCGCGACCTGCTTAGAAAGAACGGAGTTACGGTACCCCTTATCACAAGCGACAATCCAAACGATGAAAACCTTCTCGGCGGAAGCGTTGAGGATGCCCTTCCCACAGGAAACTTTGGCTCAAGGACAAAAGAAAAATTTGAAGTATTAAAGAGACATACGGACGGCGGACCGCTTATGTGCGCCGAATTCTGGGTCGGATGGTTTGACCACTGGGGAAACGGCGGCCACATGAGGGGCAATCTTGAGGAAAGCTGCAAGGACCTTGATGATATGCTTTCTTTGGGCAGCGTAAATATCTACATGTTTGAAGGCGGCACCAATTTCGGCTTTATGAACGGCTCGAATTACTACGACGAGCTTACTCCGGATGTCACGAGTTACGATTATGATGCCCTTCTTACGGAAGACGGCAGACTTACTGAGAAATACAATTATTACAAGGAAATAATAAAGAAACACGCACCGATTCCGGAGGTTCAATTGCTTCCGGAGATAAAGCGCAAGGCTTACGGCGAGCTTAAATGTGAAGCAAAGGTCAGCTTATTTTCGATACTTGACGATATTTCGACACCGGTGAAGAGCAAGTTCCCGGTTTCCATGGAACGCTTAGATCAAAGCTACGGTTATATACTTTACCGTTCAAACCTTTACACCGAGCCAAGCGTCAATTCAATCCGCCTGTGGGAGGCAAACGACAGGGCAAATATTTTCATAGACGAAGAACCTGTAGCCGCACTTTACGATAGGGAGCTCCTTGAAACTAAGAATCTTTCGATTGAGGATACCCTTAATAAGCGTCTGGACATTCTCGTCGAGAATATGGGTCGTGTTAATTTCGGTCCCATGATGGAGCATCAGAGAAAGGGCATAGACCAGTGCGTGGTGATTAACGGTCACATGCACAATGACTGGGAAATCTTCACCCTTCCGTTTGACAATATCGACAAGGTAGATTTCTCAAAAGAGTATAAAGAAAAAACCCCTTCTTTTTACAGATTTGCATTTGAAGCAGATGAAACTTGCGATACTTTCTTAGACTTCGAAGGTTTCGGGAAGGGCTGCGCGTTCATAAACGGCTTCAATCTCGGAAGATTCTGGGAGATAGGTCCTCAGAAGAGACTCTACATTCCGGCTCCGTTATTAAAGATAGGAAGAAACGAAATCGTCATTTTCGAAACAGAGGGAAAGACAAGGGAAACCATCACCCTTAGGGATGAGCCGGACCTTGGATAGAAAATGAAAAACAATAATAAGAGGTTGGGCACGTCCTAACCTCTTTTGCCGTGCAACTTAACAATGTCGGTACTTTAGTCCTTGCTTTAGAAAATATTAGCCTTTATAATTGATAAGAGAATGCAAACTAAAAGGAGCACGTAACCTAAGCAAGCGCGCAAAGAGCACAGGAGTTTTCATTTGAGCGCTGTGGAGACGAGACCTAAAAATCGTGGAGGCCGTACCCGAACACGATTTTTGCTTTGACGGGCTCGCCGGAACGGTTAGCGCGTCTGAAAACGATGTGCTCTTTGCACGCTTGCTTTTGAAGACGAGAGGTTTTTCTGCATTGGCGGAGGGGAAATTGATTACTTACAGGTCTAAGATACTTCATGGACTTTTGTTTTTCTTTGTCGTAGCCATATTTTTTGTGGCTTACGGAACGGCAAGGCATACGGGCACGTCCCATGAAGAAATCAGTCTAAATGACGGTTGGCAGGTTAAATACAACACTTCGGTTTATGAGGATGTTGACCTCAGAGACCTCAGACTCCCGGTTACCAATAACGGGGATTGGATTGTATTGACCGGAACTCTGCCCGAAGATCTCCCTGAACATGTTACCATGCGCCTCCACATGATTTATTCTGTGACGCGTGTCTATATTGATGATGAACTTGTCTATGAGTATGGGCTTTCAAATTACAAAGAAGGTCACATGCTTGGTTATGGTACGGATTTTGTGTCTTTGCCCGATGATGTGAGCGGGAAAAAGATTAAGATTACAATGTCCGTCACCGAAAACAATTCTTTTACCACAATTACTCCGCCGGAACTTTATGCTTCCGAAACTGCGTTGTCTTCGTTTTACGGAGCAAGAATCTTTCCTTTTGCAGTCGCAGTGACTTTGATAGTCGCAGGCCTTGCCATTTCACTTTGCACGTTCTGCCTTTATTTCAAATCCTATTTCATGGAACGACTTTTCTGCATCGGTGTTTTTGCAACCTGTGTGGGCTGCTGGTCACTATGCAATTATTCCCTTACCTATATCTTTACGCAGAATCTTGAGTTAAAGACTTACATGGAATATCTGTCACTTTACCTCGTGCCTTTCCCGATTCTTCTGTATTTCAGGGAAGACGTCGAAGCGCGTAATAAACGCACGGAATGCTTCCTATACTATGCGTTTATCCTGATAGAAATTCAGTTTTACATCATTACGATTATATTTACCAAGGCAAATATTGCCCATCTTCCGTCTTTTGTGAGGCTTTATCAGGGTTTCTTTGTCCTGGTTGCCTTCTTTGTACTGTATCTCATCATCGAGGATCTTCGCAAAGAAAGAAGTCATGTGATCCTGTCAATCGGTTTCGGCCTGATTGCCCTTATTTCCGGACGAGATATTATAATGTTCAACATTACCAAGTACGGAATCGTTTCATGGGTGGAGAGCGAATACAAGAGCTACGCCGCAGCGGGTGTGCTGATCCTTGTAATTGCAATGCTTGTTGACTTTATAAGTGAGATGAATAAGCGCCTTTACAAGAACGCCGAGACGGAATTCCTTGAGAAGATTGCCTACGTGGACGTGCTGACGGATCTTTTTACCAGGCGCAAATGCGAGGAAATTTTCGCTTCAATTGAAAGCAGAAATAACGATTTTGCCATTATTCAATTCGACATCAACAACTTAAAGGTTGTAAATGACGACTTCGGACATGAGGCCGGAGACGAGCTGATTAAGCGCTTCGCCGAAGCTCTCAGGACAAACTTTGTAAACGGCGAAACTCTCGGGCGAATGGGCGGGGACGAATTTATAGCCATCATTTCGGATATTACCGGTTACGACATTGATGCAAAGCTTAAGTCACTGTACAAGTTGATTGATGACGACAATGCCTTACATGAGGACATTAAGCTTAGCGTTTCGTCGGGTTATTGCACATCTTTGGAAATCGAAAACGCAAAGGTAAAGACGGTTTACAAGGAAGCAGACAAGCGCATGTATGCCAGCAAAGAAGAATATTACAAATCTATCGGCTATAGGAGAAGACGCGACGATGGAAAGGACTGATATAAACATCAGGGACCCCTTCGTACTGGTACATGAAGGGAAGTATTATCTGTACGGTACAAGAGGGAACGAATGTTGGGGAAAGTGCACGGGATTGGACTGCTATGTAAGCGACGACCTTGTTTCTTTTTCAAAGCCTGTCGAGGTATTTGCAAAGCCGGAAGGCTTCTGGGCAGATGAAAATTTCTGGGCTCCCGAGGTATATGAATACAAGGGTGCCTTCTATATGTTCGTATCGTTTAAGGCAGAGGGCGTATGCAGAGGCACGCAGATTCTTAAGGCGGACTCACCGCTTGGACCCTTCAAACCGCATTCGGACGGACCGGTAACACCGCTCGACTGGGAATGCCTTGACGGAACTCTTTATATAGAGGAAGCAAACGGCGGGAAGCCCTATATGGTATTTTGCCATGAATGGGTGCAGATAAGCGACGGCACGGTTTGTGCCATTCCTTTAAGCGATGATTTGTCAAAGGCTGTAGGAGAACCGGTTGTTCTTTTTCATGCATCGGAGGCTCCGTGGGTCAAGACCGTAAAGGGCGGGAACTACGTAACCGACGGCCCGTTTATATATAGAAATGATGACGGAAAGATTACAATGCTATGGTCAAGCTTCGGTGAGGAAGGTTACACGCTTGCGCTTGCCCACAGCGATTCAAATACTGTAAACGGACCTTGGAGGCAGGAACCGAAGCTGCTGTTTTCAAAGGACGGCGGTCACGGTATGCTCTTTAAGGCACTTGACGGAACGCTTATGGGGACACTTCATTCACCCAATGAGCCAAGGACCGAGAGACCGTATTTTTTCAATGTAAACGAAAAAGACTTATAGGGTTAAGACGCACCGAAGCCGGTGCGTCGCTATTTT
>CAZCPW010000010.1:0-3289 GCA_964499925.1 uncultured Lachnospiraceae bacterium | reverse complement strand
AAGGAAGAAAGCTATGCAGCTGATATTACTTTCGGGCGGATCGGGAAAGAGGCTTTGGCCGCTTTCAAACGATGTGCGCTCAAAACAATTCTTAAAGATATTTAAAAACAACGACGGCATCTTGGAATCCATGGTACAAAGGGTTTACCGCGGACTTAAAGCTTCGATGCCCGACTGCGAAATAACTGTGGCTACAGCCAAGAAGCAGGTATCAAGTCTTACCAATCAGCTTTCCGCGGATGTGAATATCTGTGTCGAACCTGACAGACGTGACACATTTCCGGCAATAGTCTTGGCGGCAAGCTATTTAAAGGACGTAAAGGGTGTTTCACCGGACGAGCCGATTGTTGTTTGTCCGGTGGACCCGTATGTCGGGGAAGATTATTTCAAAACCGTCAGAAAGATCGGCGAGGCCGTAGATACGGCAAACCTTATTCTTATGGGTATTTCACCCACCTATCCAAGCGAAAAATACGGCTATATCCTGACGGACGGAAACGGAAATGTAACGGGCTTTAAGGAAAAACCTGATTTGGAAACCGCCAAAACGCTGCTTAGTGAGCATGCTCTTTGGAACGGCGGAGTTTTCGGCTTCAAGCTTTCGTACATCTTGGAAAAAGGCCATGAATATTTGGATTTTACGGATTATGATGATTTGCATTCAAAGTACGCAGGTCTTAAAAAAATCAGCTTTGACTATGCAGTTGCCGAGAAAGAAACAAGCATAAAGGCAGTTAAGTTTGACGGGGAGTGGATTGACGTCGGTACATGGAAGACCTTGACTGATGTGACCGGAGAAGTCTCTTTGGGAGATGTGACCTTTGACAATAATTGCAATAACACAACTGTCATAAATGAGACCGACGTTCCGATTCTTGCACTCGGTCTTAAGAATATCATCGTTGCGGCAAGTGCGGACGGAATCCTCGTCTCGGACAAGAATGCCTCAAGCTATATGAAACCTTATGTGGAGACCATGGAGGCACCGTTAAGATTTGCGGAGAAATCCTGGGGCAGCTACAGAGTCCTTGACATTGAGCCTTCGGGACTTACCGTAAAGGTGACCTTAAATCCCGGAAGTTCCATGAATTATCATAGCCACATGCGTCGTGATGAGGTTTGGACCGTTCTCGAGGGAACGGGTGAAACCGTGATAGACGGTAATGTCAAAAAAGTCTCTGCGGGCGATACGGTTTTCATCCCGAAGGGGACAAAACATCTGTTAAGAGCCGACACGCGCCTTGTGGCAATGGAGGTTCAGATAGGAACAGATATTGATGTAAGTGACAAATTAAAGCATGAGCTTTAACTTACGTAGGTTTAAAACCACGACCGGGTTATGACTCCGCACAAATTGGACTCGTAAGAATTGAAAGCGACTTTTGACTCTAATGGAGTGCAAAGCATGAAACTTGAACTTTTGATATCCGCAGTTAATGCGGATCCTAAAAAATTGATTGAAAAAATGCACGTTTTTTCCGATGCAGTGCTCGTGAATCAGAACGGCACCGATTCGGAAGAAGATCTTTCTCTAAACGGATGGACGGTCCGTGTTTTTAATTCTTCCGAAAAAGGTGTGGGAAAGAGCCGGAATCGCTGCATAGATAAAGCCGAGGGTGACATTTTGCTTTTCTCGGACGACGACATCGAATATGATGCCGGATACGAGAGGCTTGTCATTTCGGAGTTTGAAAAGCATCCCGGGGCGGATGCGTTGTTTTTTAATTTAAATGTCGACGAATCCAGACGAACTTACTGGAATACTGATTTTAAACGCGTTCGTATCTGGAATTCCGGCAGATATCCGGCTTACAGCATGGCTGTCAGAAGAGATGCCCTCATTAGGTCGGGAGTCAGATATTCCCTTCTCTTCGGAGGCGGAGCAAAGTATTCCTGCGGAGAGGACAGTCTGTTTATAAGGGATTGCTTAAAGGCAGGCCTTAAACTTTACAGGACGCCTGTCGCAATAGGCAGTGAAGCCTTGCGCGAAGGCGGAGAGTCCACGTGGTTTAAAGGGTACAACGAAAAATTTTTCTTTGACAGGGGCGTTCTTTTTCATTTCCTATACGGAAAGTTGGCGGGGGTCTTCGGATTTCGCTTCGTTTATTTGAAAAGAGACGTGATGTGTCGGGAAATCCCGTGGAAGCAGGCTCTTAAGATTCTTAAATCAGGCATAAAAGAAGGAAAGCAAATAGATGCAGGGAAAAGTCACTAAAAAAAGAAATGCAAATATCGAGCTTTTGAGGCTTATCACCATGTTCATGGTCATAATGCTTCATGCTCTCGGGAAGGGCGAACTTCTTAAAAGCATCTCGGAGTCAGGGAACATCAACGCCGGAATTGCCTGGCTTACAGAGGTTCTTTGCATATCGGCCGTCAATGTTTTCATGCTGATTTCGGGTTATTTCTTGATTAATTCAGAATTTAGGATGGGTCGCCTTATTGAACTGGGGCTTCAGTGCCTTTTTTATTCCGCAGGGTCGTTTGCGGTCTGTACCCTTTTTAATGTCAACGTAAACGAGGAAATTAATACCTATTACATACTTCGGAATATTTTCCCTATCCACATGGATGTCTTCTGGTTTGTAACTTCGTATGTCGTGATTTACATGCTTCTTCCGCTTATCTCGGCGGGCGTCAAGGCACTTAGCAAAAATCAGTTCAGGCTTATGCTGATTGTCCTTGTGATTTACGAGTCCTTATTTAAAAGCTTTCTGCCGGTAAGATTTGAAGAGGATGAATTCGGATACAACCTCCTGTGGTTTTTGATAGTCTTCTTAATCGGCGCATATTTCAGAATCTACGGCTTTGAACGGATAAAGAAACCGTCACACGGATTCGCACTTTATGGAATGGCCTCTGTTGTGACTTTTGCGGAAGTCCTGCTGATTGATTTAATTCATGAAAAAACGGGTCATTTTTCGGAAATTTTGAATATTGCAACCGAGTACAATCAAATCTGGGTTCTTTTGTCCGCCATAGGTCTTTTCGCAGCCTTTATAAATATGAAGGAGCATGACGGCAAGGTGGCAAAGGTAATCTGCTCACTTTCCCCGATGGCACTTGGAATTTACCTCTTTCACGAAAGCCTTTCCTTCCGCTACAACTGGCAGAAATGGCTTGGAATCTACGATACACTTTCACTTCCGACGGGAATCTTCATACTTAAACTCTTTTCTGCGGCGATCGTGATTTTCGTATTCGGATTGATTATCGATTTTGTGAGGATTAAGCTCTTTTCTTTATTTAAAATGATTTGGAAAAAGCGCAGGTAACTTAACTATTGACA
>CAZCPW010000009.1:0-15601 GCA_964499925.1 uncultured Lachnospiraceae bacterium | reverse complement strand
TTCAAGAAAGCATCCCGACTGGATGTACAAAGAAAAATACATTCACGGAAAGACCCTGGTCGATATAGCAAGGGAAAAGAAGATGGTCACGATGTCACTGCTTTGGCCTGTAATGGGCGGGGCAAAGATAAAGTTAAACCTTCCGGAAATATTAGTCACCAGAAAGCTTCAGACTCAGGCAACCGCTTGCCTTGCAAACGGTACGCCGAAGTTTCTGCTTGAGATAAATTCAAAGTTCGGACATTTAAGAAACGGAATAAAGCAGCCCGAACTTGATAATTTCGTATGTGCGTCCGCAAAGTATGCAATAGAGAAGTACGATCCGGACTTCTGCCTGATTCATTTTACCGATGTCGATACAAACAGGCATTTACACGGTGTGGATGCTCCGGAGATTACGGAAGGCTTAAAGAGGCACGATCAAAGATTAGGAGAGCTTATAGAAACTCTTAAAAAAGTCCGCTCGATGGACAAGACCACGATAATTGTCCTCGGGGATCACTGTCAGCTTGACATGCACACCATCGTTTATTTAAACAAGATTTTCCTGGACAAGGGATACTTAACCGTAAAGGACGGAAAGATTACTGACTATAAGGTTATAGCAAAAGAAAACGACGGCTCGACCTATGTATATCTTAATGAGAAATATGCCGCCGATGAAGCCTTTCTGGACGAATTGACCGATACACTCAATGAGATAAAGAACGATGAACGCTTAGGCGTAGAAGAGATTTATACGGCAAAGGAAGCTGCGGATATGGGAGCTGACGGGAAATGCTTCTGTATGATAGAAGGTAAGCCGGGATATTATTTCTTAAATGAATTTGATGTTTTGACCGAGAAGGTCAGTGAAACAAAGAACAATCAGATGTTTGCAACTCACGGCTGTCTGCCTACAAAAGAGGGTAACATTACATTCTTTGCGGCCTGCGGATATGGTATCAAGAAAGGCGCAAGAGTAGGAAGCATGCATCTTTGGGATGAAGGCCCCACTATCGCAAAGCTGATGGGCGGAAGTCTTCCGAATACGGACGGACATGTGATAGAGGAATTCTTGAAGTGATGATACCGGATTGCTACGCGCTATCGCAATCCTGAGCCTCAAAAGGTCCACCGGACCTTTTTCGCCATGCTTGGCAAAAACATTCGTAATCCGCTCATGTTTTGGACTTTGATCCCCTGTATCATCAGAACAGTTTTTCAACAAGCATATTATAAACATCCTGGCTGGCAGTTTCCCATTTATCGCAGATGGAGGCTGCCAGTTCTTCGTCCGGTAGGGACATCGTTAAGTTTACCAGATTAATTCCTTTTTCTTTAATCAAAAGATTGGCCTCATACTCACCGCTTGTGGCCTTGTAGTAGTTTGATACGATTGAAACTTCGTTTTTGAGTTCGAACTGATTCTCTTTAAAATATTTATCTATATCTTCCTTGATGGCTGTACTGATTCGATTTTCAAAAAAACCCAAAGTCTCCCTGCCCGAATCGGTAATCTCAAGATGAGTGCGGTTCCTGATGGACTTTGCCTTGATCATATCGGAACCGATCAGCTCGGAAATCGCCTGCTGCAGTGTAAAATAATTCGTATATCCCTTTTCAAGCACAAAATCTCCGACCTGCGCATTCGTGAGCGGAAAATTCACGCGATTTAACATATATAAAACTATCAGTTTATAAAGAGTTAACGGGTTTGAGGACATTTAATATAAATCCTTTCAATCTGCTTCCAAATCAATCCCATATGTGTGCTTCACATCAAATTTGTGGTCGATGGCATTGAGCAGAAGGTTTATGGCCATGTTGGCTTTTTTTTCATTTTCATTTTCTATTATTTTAACACCGGACGGCAAAGACTTACACATGGATTTGTCGCCTATTACCGTAATGTCTTTTGAAGATATGTAGGGCGAAAGCATCATTGCGGGAAGCGTGCCGATTGATAAAAGCTTTTTGCCGTCTAAAAATTTTCCTTTTTCAACGTCAAAGTCGGTGAGTAGGAAAAGTCTTTCTTTATCCGCGGAAGATGTGATACTTTCCATGTAAAGCTCATTTGAATACGGGTCGGTTGCAAGAACGGTTTGAGCATCGTTTGACATAAGCTTTTTAATCGTGTCCTGCAAATTTGTATAGACCTGGTAAAAGAGGTCGTCCTGCACCAGCATGTCGACTGCAATGATGGGGACTAAGTAACGATCCGAAAAACTCTTAAATTCCGTACTGGATAAATCAATTGCGATGATTCCGTCGATGTTGTGACGGACATGAATGCTTTCATCGGAAGGGTTTACGGGTAAAAACAACACATCGTACCCCAAGCGGTCAAGCCGCTCCGTTAGGAGCTTGGTAAATCCGATAAGCTCAAGGTTACGAGACAAAGTTTTTTCATTTAAACGGTAGGAAATTCCGATTATGTTGTTTCTGCCGGTGGCAAGGCTTTTGGCCGTTGAACTCGGAGTGTAGTTTAGAAGGTTTGCAATCTGCAATACCTTTTTACGTGTCTCCGCACCGATTTTGACATCCTCGCGATTGTTCATGATATATGAAACGGTTGCGACGGACACCCCTGCCTCACGTGCTACGTCTTTTATGGTTACCTTTTTGTCCATTCAATCTCACTCTCTTAGGGACCTGATATGCTCGTTCGTCCTTTTCTTTAAGCAAGTATAAACGGATAAAAAAATAAATGTCAAGGCTATGTTGACAAAGGCAAGAGCATCTGATACTATTCATTTAACCGATTAACTTAAACGGTTAAATGAAACGGAGGACAAAACATGAAGAAGAAAATCATCTCATTAATGACCTGCATGGTACTTGCACTTTCCATGCTTGTAGGATGCGGAGAGCCTGAGGTTAAGAAGGTAACCGTTACCTTTATGAACGGAGAGGAAACCTTGGGAACTGTCGAAACCGACGAAGGAACGGTTTTGGATGCCGCTGCGTATGCTTCATTTGAAGAATCCGCAGATGCGGAGTTTTTAGGTTGGTTTAAGACACCCACATATCTTGAAGCATCCTTGACGGACCTTACAACGGAGGCAATTACAGAGGATACAACTCTTTACGGATGCTTCCAGGCAGCTACTCTTACCGAAGATACAAGGACTTGGTACATTGTAGGAACTTCGGGGCAGGGTGCTCTTTTGGAAACAAACTGGGCCGCTGATGTCGATGATGCCACAAAGGCAAAGTTTGAACTTGCAGCTACCGGAAATGCAACCAATGAATTTGCGATTACAATCGATCTTTACAAGGGCGATCAGTTCCAAATCATCCATGACTGGGCATGGGACGGACAGAAAGGCTTCGGCTATGTAAAGAATTATGATGCAGCTCAGATTGAAGGCGGCGGCGGACTTTCCGGCAGTGCAGGCAAGAGCAACATTAATGTGCTTGAGGACGGAAACTACACCATTACACTTACCACCAATCCCGATGATGAAGCTATGGACGAAATTTCAATAGTAAGAAACGGCGATGTTAAGTAGCCTGTTGCAGAGCAAGGCATATGCCGGGTCTTTACATAGACCCGGCAATTTTATGAAAAGGAGTCTGAATCAATGAATAAACATGCGATTTTGCACATGCCGGATTCAGAGTATTGCTTTCCGATTGCCGCAAACAAACTGGTGCTAAGGCTCAGAACAGCCAAGGACGATGTATCAAAGGTATGGGTGATTTACGAAAGCAAATATAAAATTGCGGACGGACAAAGAAAGGAACTTCTTAAAGACAGGATTAGCGGCGAGCATTTTGACTATTATACGATTACCCTGGAACTTGATGACACAAGAATAGGCTATGTCTTCTATATTCAGGATGAAAAAGAAGCTTTCTTTTTCTCTGAGGACGGTCTTACAAAGGAGTACGATTTCTCAAAGGGTTTTTACAATTTCTTTCAGTACCCTTATATCAATGAAGTCGATATTTTAAATAAGGTAAAATGGGCCGAGAAGGCTGTTTTTTATCAAATTTTTGTTGACAGATTTAATATAGGAAATTCGGACAAGGACAAGTCATATATAAATATGAAGTGGGGCGATATTCCGACACCGAAGTCATTTGCCGGCGGCGACTTAAGAGGAATTATCGAAAAGCTTGATTACATCAAGAGTCTCAACATTAATGCGATTTATCTGACACCGGTGTTCAAGTCGAGGTCAAATCACAAATATGACATTATCGATTATATGCAGGTCGATGAGAATTTCGGGACGAACGAAGATTTAATCGAACTTGTGGACAAGGCCCACGAAAGGGGTATCCGGGTAGTGCTTGATGCGGTATTCAATCACGCAAGCAAGGAACTCAAGGAGTTTAAGGACGTTCTTGAAAAAGGGCGGGATTCAAAGTATTTCGACTGGTTCATCATTCACGGTGACAGGCCGGATGAAAGCCTTGGAAATTACGAGATGTTTGCGTCGTGTAAGTACATGCCGAAGCTTAACACCTCAAATGAAGAGGTACAGGAGTTTCTTTGCAACATAGGAACGCATTACGTGAAGGAATATCATATCGACGGATGGCGCTTGGATGTTTCCGATGAGGTGAGTCACGATTTCTGGAGAAGGTTCCGAAAGGAGATTAAAGCCATCAATCCGGAATGCGTCATAATCGGTGAGAACTGGCACAATGCCTCGAATTATCTAAGAGGCGATCAGTACGACAGCATTATGAACTACGCTTTTACAAAGGCGTGCCTTGATTACTTTGCTTTCGGAGAAAAGAACGCGAGCGAAACAGCGGGCAAGTTAAACGACATCCTCATGCGTAATACCGATACGGTCAATGCAATGATGTTAAACCTGCTTGACAGCCACGACACTCACAGATTCTTTTCGGAAGTAGGAAAGGATAAAGAAAAAATGGCTGCGGCCCTGCACCTGCTTTTTCTTTTTCCCGGAGTTCCGTGTATGTTTTACGGAACCGAAACCTTTACGGAGGGCGGTTACGATCCGGATTGCCGGAGATGCATGGATTGGGACGGCATTGAAAAGGGCAAGTATAAAGAAACAATTGAGCTTGTAAGAAAGCTTTCTTTATTAAGGAACAAATACAATCTTTCGGACGGCGAGGTCAGTATAGAGGCGATTTCTAAGTCCCTGGTTGTAAGAAGATTTTCAGAGGGTGTACAATTTACCCTGTATATCAACATGACGGATGCTGATGATTATATTGACGATGTGAAGATTGCTTCGGGAAGCTTCATTTTTAAAATGGGAGATATGTATGAAGAAAAATAAAATTTTAGCATGTGCGTGCATTGTTACGATGGCTCTGTCGGCAGCAGGCTGCGGAAGCGGGAGCGAAAGCACGTCCGATGAAGAAATTGTTTTGAGAATTCTGGAAAACGATACGGCAAAGGAAAAGGGTTACCTTGACGAACTGATAAATGCTTTTAACGAAGCATATAAGGATAAGGGAATTCAGGCAGTTGACGCAAACATGGACGAATACAGCAACCTTGCGGAAAACGGCCCTTACGGTTATGGACCCGATGTTCTTTATCAGGCAAATGACAAGCTGATGACGTATGCGTCAGACAAGCACCTTTTGGCAATTGAGCCCGAAGATTTTGACTGCTATGATACTACGCTTAAAGAAGCCTGGGAGGCTTTCGAAATGAACGTTGACGGAAAGACCTATACCTGCGGCATACCGGTAAACGTTCAGGAACCGATGCTTTTCTACAGGGCGGATTTGATGCCCGAAAATTGGGAGAGCGATTGGGATGATGACGGAAATAAAGTTGCGGATTTCTTTGAAAACTGGAACGACTTGTATAAGTTTTCAAGCGAGATAAAGAACGGAAATGTTGATAACGGATGCAGCTATGGCTTCATGTCGTCGTTAAACAATCTTTATCTTAACTCCAATTTCTTTTTCTCGTATGGGGCTTACGTGTTCAATGAACTTGATGACGGAACCCTTGATACGACGGACATCGGCTTTTCGAAAAACGATGCCGCAAACGGAATTAATGCGATGATTCAGTTTGCCTCACTTATGAATGAAGGCTGTATTGACGACACAATCATTTCAAACAGATACGAAAAGCTTGCGGTGGGAGAGTATTTCTGCACGGTTTCGACACCCGATACCTATACGGCTTTTGTTGAAAAGCTTGCTCTTCATTATGAAGAAGAGGGACTTTCTGCCGAAGAAGCCAATACTAAGGCTACAGAGAATATCAAGATGATTGAGCTTCCCGCGCTTATGCCCGCAGACGGTGATCTTACAAAGGATTCGTCGGAGGAGACCTGGGTCAACACTACGGTGATGGGCGGTATAAACGGCTATGGAATCAGTGCTTACACAAAGCATAAAGAAGCCTGCATCGAATTCGTGAATTTTGCGACGAGTGCGGAGATGCTTTCCAAGAGAGCAGAAATGCTCGGTATCGCTTCGACAAGGTCGGATGTTGCTTCCGGTACGGGTGAAGTAGCGGATGCGATATACAAGAGCCTTGAAAACGGCAAGATTGAACTGATGCCTTCCGTAAAGGCCGTGGACCAGATTTGGACACCCGTTCAGACTCTGATGGGAGACTTTGCAAAGGACGCTTTCAGAACAGACAGCGAAAAGAAGTATTCAACAACCGCTGAAATTACGGATGCTCTTCAGAAAGCGGACAGTGACATCTACAATGCAATTTATACCCTGGCTGATAACTGATGGAGGATTTTTGCTCGATGAAAAACAAACGTGTACGGGCATCTGCCATCGTCATGGGGCTCGGACAACTTTTGCAGCACAGATATATAAAGGGAATACTGTATTTTCTGATTCTTGTGGGTTTCGCATTTTATTTTGTGCGATACGGAATTACCGATATAAAAGGTTTCTTTACCCTTGGGACGGTTGAAGGCGACGCCTGGCTTCAGATAGAAGGCGATGATTCCGTTATGATGCTTCTTAAGGGAATATATGCCTTTATCATGCTTGGGCTGTTTGTGTTTCTTTATATATCCAATATAAGAGATACGCAGGAGGCGGAGAGACTTTTTGAAAGAACCGGAACGGTCAATGGTTTCATTCAGGAGATTAAGTCCTTTTCCGACAGAAAGTTTCATGTGATGGCGCTTTTCATTCCGGTACTCGGAGTGGTAATATTCAACGTTCTGCCCATAGTATTCATGATACTGATAGCCTTCACGAACTACGGTGGCGACATAGTGCCTCCAAAGCTTGTTGACTGGATCGGTTTGGACAATTTTAAGAAAATTTTGGTGCTTGGGGAACTTAAGGATACCTTCTTTAAGATTCTTTCGTGGAATATAATTTGGGCAATCCTTGCAACGGCACTTAATTATTTCGGGGGCCTCTTCCTCGCACTTTTGTTAAATAAAAAATGTGTGAAGGGCAAGACCTTCTGGAGAGCCTTTCCGATACTTGCCTACGCACTTCCCGGGTTCATCACGCTGCTTGCCTTTAAGTTTATGTTCTCCTACGGAGGACCGATAAACTACTATATTGTACAAAATGGAGGACAGCCGATAGGTTTTTTGGATATTGATGCAGGGCTGAAGGCAAAGATTATTGGGCTTTTGATTAACGCCTGGATATCGATTCCTTCATCCATGCTTCTGGCAACCGGAATACTTTCCAATATGAATACCGACCTTTACGAGGCGGCAAGCATAGACGGAGCATCAAAGTGGAAGCAATTTATTAAGATTACCCTTCCGTTTGTGGTCTTCTCGACGACACCGGTATTGATCACGAGTTTTGTCGGTAATTTCAATAATTTCGGTATCTTTTACTTTTTGCGCGGCGGACTTTACTGTAACGGATATTTCCTCGCAAGCGATACCGACCTTTTGATTAACTGGCTCTACAACCTGTCGATTGACAATAATTATTACGGAATCGGAGCCGCAATAAGCCTTATCATTTTCCTGATTACTTCGGCAATTTCCCTGGTGACTTACGTGCAAAGCGATTCCTTTAAAAAGGAGGATACCTTCCGATGAAAAAGAAAAAATGTGGAAATATCCTTTCCTTTGACACGATTATTACCTATATAATACTCATCGTTGTTTGCTTTATTTTTGCATTTCCGGTATTCTGGTTGGTGCTTGCTTCTTTTTCCAAGAGCGGTTCCATCTACGATCTGAACGGATTCTTCCCGACACAGTTTTCATTGAAGGGATACAAGGATTTGTTTACGGACACGGCGATGTACGATTATCCGAACTGGCTCAAAAACACCCTGATAGTGGCGGTCTGCTCGGCAATTCTCGGAACGGTGCTTGTGATACTGACAGCCTACGTAATGAGTAAGTTCAGATTTAAGATGAGAAAGCCCCTCATGAAGGCAACACTGGTCTTAAGTATGTTCCCCAGCTTTATGGGGATGACGGCGGTGTACCTCTTAATGGTAAACTTCGGTCTGATTAACAGGCTATCAAGTCTGATACTGATTTATTCTGCGGGAGCTCCGATGGGTTACCTCGTGCAGAAGGGTTACTTTGATACCATCAGTACTTCAATTTACGAGGCGGCAAGGATAGACGGAGCAAGCAACGGCAAGATTTTCTGGAAGGTAATGCTTCCCCTGTCAAAGCCCATCATAGTCTATACGATGCTTACGCAGTTTGCCTGGCCGTGGAGTGACTTCATACTTCCGAGCCTGCTTCTTAAAAATAAAGACCTCTGGACGGTGGCGGTCGGCCTTATGTCACTTGACGAAACAAAGTTTACCCGTTTCGCCGCAGGCTCCGTCTTCATAGGCGTCCCGATAATAGCACTTTATTTCTGCCTGTCACGTTTCCTGGTGCAGGGAATGTCTTCAGGAGCGGTGAAAGAATAAACTTAAATACAATTGCTATAAAAAACCCGAAGCCCGGTTTGATGCAGGCTTCGGGTTTTCGTTTACGTTTTTTCTTTTTCCACCGTTTTGTTTATTCCCAGGATAACCGCAAATACGGTGATTGAAAGTATTCGGCAAGTGAACTGCCAATGCTGCTCCGAATGATTTTGCATAATCAGGTACCAAGCAAATGGGTACAATGCAACTATGCAAAAGATAAGTCCGCTTGGCAAATCGGGGGGGCCCAATCTTTTCCTACCGGTTTTAATGGCTTTTGTCAAAAATACAAGAGCAACGGCTAATATCAAAAGTATATAGCATCGATTGAAATATACATCTGAATTTTTTGCCACAACGCTGAAGAAACCGCCTACTCTGGTGGCATTTTCGGCGCTTGAGGTACGAACAAGAACAGTGCTCAGAGCATCTTTAACAGTCGAGCTGTCGGTCAGAATATCCGTATATATCCACTTCATTGCCCACATACCGACGTAACCTATACCCCATTGGAGACTATACAAAATCAATTTTTTCAGGCTATTCACAAATTTTTCTTTATGCAGGTACAGATACACACATAAAGGATAGCCTAACGTCACAAGCGGATATGTAAGAAAGTCGAAGTAAGAAGTCGCCATGCCTATCAGTAAAAAGAAAAACGCATATCCACGGTTTCGCATATAGAGAATATCATCCCATCGCATCTGAATCAGAAGCGTTATCGCAACAATATACAAACAAACGCTCAGCGAAAGAGAGGCAAATGTACTGAAAAAGAACATAAACGGCACAGAGACTAAGAATGCTTTTGCCAAGGAAGAATATCCTCTTTTGCTCATGCTTATGAGAATTAATCCCAGTAAAATAAGCTGTACTGCAGCATTTAACATTCGAAGAGTATTGACGGACATAATCATCAATAAAGGTTTTAATACGATTAAATAACCATGCCAATATCTGGAATAAGTAACTTCTCTCGGCTGCGAAACGCCGGTCAGATAGTCCTTAAGTGATTGCCCCGGTTGCCAACCATCCGGGTCATCGGCTACGTCGTAGCTTTCTCCCCTATACATTAACAGAACCTGTTCCAATATGCTGTGCTCCGGATTTTGATAAATTGCATGCTCGAGCATAAGGCAATCCGTGAAGTTTCCGGTTAAAGTGGCACGATAGCCGTCTACAAGCACTTCGTCGGTGAATTCTTTTTCTATCATATCCAAGGACCAATAGACGTTTGCCTGCATGCCGGATACAGGCAATAAATGTACCGCCAGCAAAGCAAGGAGGCCGATTAAACTTCCTGCCAAAATTATTATTACGTTCTTTATAAGTACACTCCTAAATTCTTTCATTAAACTGTTCCCGATTGTTGATATAGTGGTTTTTACAAAGATATCAACGACATTACATATGCTGATGATGCCTTTTTGATGTTTACAGAAACCATGTCAATTCTACTCGAAGTAATGATCCTTTTCAATCGTAGCTTTTGACCGGGGTATCATTATCGTCGAAATTTTGGTACAATAGACAAGGGTATTTTTTTAAAAGGATAAATAAAAATGATCGGACTGATAGTTGCATATACTAAAAATCGGGTAATTGGGAATAAAGGGCAGATTCCGTGGCGCATAAAGGGTGAGCAGAGGAGATTCAAGGAGCTTACGACGGGCAATACTGTGATTATGGGAAGACGTTCCTACGAGGAAATCGGGCATCCGCTTCCGAATCGCTTTACGATTGTTGTTTCAAAGACAGCTTCTTTTTCCGCGGACAACTGCATCACGGTAGGCTCGCTTAAGGAGGCAATTGAATACGCCGAAAAAGAAAGACCCGCGGAGAATATTTACCTTTCCGGCGGAGCGGGTATATATAAAGAAGGGATTGCGCTTGCCGATAAGCTTTTTATTACGGAAATTGACATGGAAATCGAGGGAGATACGTATTTCCCTGAATTTGACGAAAGCAAATACGTAAAGACAATTGATGAAGAGGTTCAAGGCGACATACCGTACAAATACGTCACCTATACAAAGAAATGAACGACTTTAAGACCTTTATAGATGTTAATGATTTAGATAAAATAAACGAATTCTACAGAGCAGGATTTTTTGCCTGTGATTGCATGTATATAATGGAAAGGGAGCAGGAACCTCTTTCTTTTTACAATGATATTGAAAATCCTTTCGTATCAAAGCTTGACGAAAGCGAGCTTTCTTTGTACATGAAGGCTAACGGAAAGGGGTTTTCGACACCCGACCCGATTGAGAAGATTAAGAGTGATCTCAGTAAGCCAAACAGCGCAATTTACGTGTACAAGGTAAAAGGCGAGATAGTATCAAGCGTGACGGTTTGGGACGAAGGCGAGGATGCAGTTGCAACCGAGAATATTTTTACGGTTCCGAAGTTTCGAAATCGCGGATATGCACAGACGACGCTTCAGATTGCCCTTTTGGATGCATGCAAGAGGGGAAGACGCAAAGCACGCCTCACGGTTTATGCGGGATCGCTTCCGGCAATAAATATGTACTACCGCTTCGGATATAAGATTACAAGGATATTACAGGAGTTTATACATGAATAACGAACTTACGAAAAAAGATATAGAGGACATGGAAGCCGAGATCGAGCACAGAAAGGTTGTCGTCAGAAAGGAACTTTTGGAGCATGTTAAAGAAGCAAGATCTCACGGAGATTTAAGCGAGAACTTTGAATATTATGCGGCCAAAAAAGAAAAGAATCAAAACGAGTCACGTATCAGATATTTGGAAAGAATGGTTAGGACAGCAAATGTTGTCGAGGACGACTCAAAGGACGACGAGGTAGGTATCAACAAGACCGTTACGGTCTATGTCGAAGAGGACGGCTCCGAAGAGGAGTACAAAATCGTCACAACCGTAAGGGAAGACTCTTTAAACGGACTTGTGAGCAACGAATCACCCATGGGACGTGCGCTCTTGCATCACAAGGTCGGTGACAGAGTGGAAATTACCGTAAGTAAAGATTACAGTTACTTCGTTATTATAAAGAAGATTGACAACAGTACAGTGTCGGATTCGGGGACACTGAGAGATTTTTAACCGGATTTCGGCTTATAAAAAAGGCTCCCTATAATTATAATAAGGGAAGCCTTTTTCATTTAATCAACCAAGGTAAGCACCTGATTCAAATCATCGATTTCGATGTCGACATGTACGCCCTTATCGTTCTTTAAATGGAAGGGATTGTAGCGGCAGGTAAGTATGCCGGCATTGTTTCCGCCCAATATATCGCTTGTAAGTGAGTCCCCGATTATGAGGACTTCTTTTTTGTCAAACGGACCGATTACTTCAAAAACCTTGTCGAAGAACTCTTTGGCGGGTTTTTCGTAACCTATTTCTTCCGATATAAATACATGATCGAAAAATTCTCCGAGTCCCGATTTTTGAACCTTAACATTTTGAACGTGTTTGTTTCCATTGGTGACAAGGCATTGAATAACCTTTCCGTTAAGACTCTTAACCGTTTCATAGGCATGGGGCATAAAGATAACGGTCTCTCCGAGCAATTTCTCATAGGCAACTTTAAAATCGGGTATCTTGTTTACATCAAGACCATAGACATTGAAAAACTCTTCGAACCTTTTAATGAGAAGCTCGTTTCTCGTGACCTTCCCTTTCTCCAAGGCCTCCCAATATTTTTTGTTTATATCGGAATATACAGCGACCATTTCATCGGTACATTTTCCGAGACCGAACCTTTCAAAACAAGCTTTGATAGACATACTCTCAATTGTGGTAAAGTCAGTCAAGGTTCCGTCTAAGTCCCAAAGTATTACTTTTATCATGTCCAACCTCCGTCGACAGTAATGACCTGACCGGTCAAATAATTTGGCGATGAAAGAAGCATCATTACGGCGTCTGCAATGTCGGCGGGAGCAGCGAATCTGTCTGCCGGAATTTCGGCGCGAATGGCTTCTTTTTCCTCATCTGAAAGGTTATTGTTCATATCGGTATCAACAAAACCGCAGGCTATTGCATTGACCGAAATGGTACTGGGAGCAAGTTCACGCCCCAGAGCCTTGGTAAATGCATTGATACCGCCCTTTGATGCAGAGTAGGCAACCTCCATGGAAGCTCCGTTTGCACCGAAGACCGAAGAAATATTGATAATCGAACCTGAATGTTTTTTGAGCATAATCGGAACAGCAAGCTTACAGGTGTTAAATACCGAGGTTAAGTTTACGTCTATGACTCTTTTCCAGGATTCCGCGGACATTTCGTGCAGCAAACCGACATAGGAGATGCCGGCGTTATTTATCAGTACATCCAGATTGCCGATATCTTTAAAAATCTCACTCACTGCATCAAAGTCTGAGACATCCGCCTGATGCGGAATGACGGAAACATTGTACTTTTCCGATAGCTTACTTGAAAAATTAATAAGTTCGGTCACATGTTTTTCACAAACAAGGTGTAGACTGTAACCATTGCGGGCCAGGGTATTTGCTATTTCGCGACCGATGCCCCGTGATGCGCCTGTTATCAAGGCTTCTTTCATAAGCCCTCCTATTTTTGACAAATACGTAAAAAAAAACTATACTAAGGAAAGTTTGTTGCTTTAATTTTAAATAAATTACGGGCAACATTCAAGCAAAAAAGGAATAGTTCTATGTTTGATACGATAATAATCGGCGGAGGACCGGCAGGTCTTTCGGCTTCCGTATATGCAAAAAGAGCAGGCTTGAATGCACTGCTTATAAATGAAAGTCCCATTCACGGCGGACAGATGCTTACTACCTATGAGGTAGACAATTATCTGGGACTTCCTAAGATTTCCGGTATGGAGCTCGGAAAGCGCTTTTCGGAGCACGCAATCGGCACCGGGATTGAAAAAACGGAAGCTAAGGTTAACAACCTTTTGCGTGAGGACGGACATTGGCAGGTTGAAACCTCTGCGGGCAGTTTTGATACACGCACGGTTATTCTTGCTACGGGAGCCGTTCATGCACATTTAAACGTACCCGGGGAGGATACACTTCAGGGTGCAGGCGTTTCATACTGTGCAACCTGTGACGGCGCTTTCTTTAAGGGAATGGACGTATGCGTTATCGGAGGATCGGATGTAGCTTGCGAGGATGCTGTCTATCTTGCGAGAATGTGCAGGCACGTATATCTGATTCACAGGCGCGATACGCTTAGAGCCGCAAGCTCAATCGTAGAAGACCTCAAAAAATATGAAAATGTTTCTTTTATTTGGGACAGTTCGGTCACTTCCTTTAACGGTGAGTTCGAGCTCGAAAGCGTGACGATTCACAATAATAAGACCGGAGAAGATTCATTGCTTGAGGTGCAGGGTGCCTTTGTGGCAGTCGGAATCAGACCTGCTGTGGATTTGGTAAAAGATACGGTTACACTTAATCAGGGCGGATACGTAATCGCAGGAGAGGATTGTCGTACAAGCGCAGAGGGAATATACGTCGCAGGAGATATAAGGCAAAAGCCGATGCGACAGATTATTACGGCTGTTGCGGATGGCGCGAATGCTGTTTGCAGCGTTACGGAGGATTTAAGAAGAGCATGAAAAAGAAAGGTTTAATTGTGGGTCTTGCCCTTTCTTTGGCGATAGCCATGGCAATGCCTACAGGGGCTTATGCGGGGGTACCCAAAGGAAGTACGGGCACCTACGTGGATGTAGTGGACAACAGAGAGTATTCGGATTTGGTAATTGCCCAGGTAGATGAATGGGTGAATGTCAGAGCCGATGCAACAACAGACAGTTCAATACTCGGAAAGCTTTACAATAATTCGGTCGGTCATTACATTGAGGAAAAAGACGGCTGGATAAAGATTCAAAGCGGATCTGTAACCGGCTGGGTAAGTTCAGAATACGTGGTCAAGGGTGTTGAAGCTTTAAAGATCGCCAAGGACGTTGAGGTTACTTATGCCGAGATCAATGCCAACTGTTTGAACGTCAGAGAAGATGCTACTACAGACTCGGAAATTTTAGGTACATTTTCAAAAGGCGACGAACTTGTTGTAATTGACACAAAGGACGGTTTTGCAAAGGTTTCCTACAACAATGAAGAGGGTTATATTTCACTTGATTACGTGGATATTCATACCGAATTTGTAGAGGCTGAATCCATCGAAGAAGAAAGAGCGAGAAAAGCAGCCGAAGAAAAGGCCAGGAAGGAAGCCGCAAAGGCAGCCGAAAAGGCTTTGGCAAAGCAGCAGGCGGCGTCAAAGTCCAAGGAAACCGCATCGACAATCGTATCCCAGTACTCTGCGGATGAGTCTTACAGTCTTGGAGAGCAGGTAGTCGAATATGCCTGCCAGTTTATCGGAAATCCGTATGTATACGGCGGCACGAGCCTTACAAACGGATGCGACTGCTCCGGTTTTGTAATGAGTGTTTATGCACACTTCGGCGTTTCGCTCCCGAGAACCGGACAAAGAAATTCGGGTTATGCAATAGCTTCTCTTGATGAAGCTCAACCCGGAGACATCATTTGCTATTCCGGTCACGTCGGAATATACATGGGTAACGGAACGATAGTACATGCCGCGACACCGGCAAAGGGAATTTGTACGACGAATGCAAATTATACGACGATTATAGGAATTCGAAGAATCTTCTAAAAAGAGAAAGAAAACGATTGTTAAGAGGTTGTAGGCTTTGGCCTATGACCTTTTAAATTTTTGCTCAAATCACCCGGTACTTCGGTACCATATTTTATACTCCAAAATGTTATCGTTTCGGTCAACAAAAATTGACGCGCGTGGAGCTTAAAAAAGCAAATTA
>CAZCPW010000008.1:0-16641 GCA_964499925.1 uncultured Lachnospiraceae bacterium | reverse complement strand
CTCTTATGGAGTATATTGCAAATAACGCGGCACACGTATCCAATGGTGAAGCACTTGTATTTGTTCCTGTGGCATTGTTTGGTATTATGAATTGCTGCGGAGGAACCGGAAATACATTGGCACTTTGCGTAATGGGATTATTCTCAAAGTCTGAGCAGATTAAGGCAGTCAGCAAGGCAGCAGTCGTACCGGGAATTTTCAATATAAATGAGCCCGCGACTTTTGGCTATCCGATTATGTACAATCCTACCCTTGCGATTCCTTTCATCATCAATCCGATAATTACAATGATTATCTGTTATTTCGGATATATGATCGGTTTGTTTAAACCGGCATTTACCATGATTACGGCAACTCTGCCTGTAGGCGTGTCACCGTATTTAACCACTTTATCATGGACGAATATTTTGATTCCCGTGATAGCCTTTATTGTTGCATGGCTTGTTTATCGTCCTTTCTTTAAGGTATATGAACGTGAACTCGTGGAAAAAGAACAGAAGGCAAAAGAGGAAGTATAATGGATGCCAATTTCTTGTGGGGCGGAGCGATATCTGCAAATCAGGCAGAGGGCGCTTGGAACGAAGATAATAAAGGCGTATCCATTTCGGATCATATCACTGCGGGGACTAAAACGTCTCCGCGGAGATATACGGATGAGTTACGACCGGATGAATATTATCCGAGTCATTTGGCAATTGATTTTTATCACCGTTACAAAGAAGACATAGCTTTGCTGGGGGAGATGGGCTTCAAAGTTTTTCGCCTGTCAATTGCCTGGTCAAGAATATTTCCGAACGGCGATGAGGATTTACCGAATCAAAAAGGATTGGATTTCTATCATAAAGTATTTGCCGAGTGTAAAAAATGGAATATACGACCGCTTGTTACGCTTTCGCATTATGAGATGCCATATCATCTTTGCAAGGAATACGGTGGTTGGAAAAACCGTAAGATAATAGATTTCTTTTTAAAATATTGCGAAACGGTTTTCAATGAATATCGCAATGAAGTGGACATGTGGCTTACATTTAACGAGATGAATACCCTCGTCAGTCGTTTTGGAACACTTCTCGGAGCGGGGGTGCTTCCGACAGACGGTGATGATTTATTTGGTATGAGCAAAATGGGCAAACCGGAGACAAGAGCGGAAATGCAGGTTCGATTTCAAGCTTTGCATCATCAATTTGTTGCAAGTGCGAAGGCAGTGAATTTGGCTCATAAGATTAATCCTCGCAATCGTGTGGGATGTATGCTTTCGGCAGCAGGGGTGTATCCGTATACGTGTGCACCGGATGACATATTGGAAGCACAATGGCAGATGGAAAAGAGCAATTGGTTTTGCGGAGATGTATGTATACGCGGAACTTATCCGTATTACATGAATCGATTTTTTAAAGAAAATGATATTATCGTAAAGACAGAAGAAGACGATTTCAATATTTTGAAAGACGGATGTGTTGATTTTTTTAGCTTCAGTTATTACACGTCGCGTTGTGTAACAAGGGATGAGAATATAAAGAAATCAGCGGGCAATATGATGCTCGGAGTACAAAATCCCTATTTAAAGGCAAGTGAGTGGGGGTGGATCATCGATCCGAAAGGACTTAGGTATTTGTTAAATGCTGTTTATGACCGATATCATATTCCCATTATGCTGGTGGAAAACGGATTGGGTGCGGTAGATGAGATATCGGATGACGGATGCGTTCACGATACATACAGGATTTCATATCTGAAAGCTCACATAGAACAGATGAAGGAAGCCATAAAAGACGGAGTTGAACTGATAGGGTATACTCCGTGGGGATGCATTGATCTTGTCAGTGCAAGTACCGGGGAAATGAAGAAAAGATATGGGTTTGTTTATGTGGATTTAGATGACAGAGGAATCGGATCTATGAAGCGCATCAGAAAAGATTCTTTTTACTGGTACCGGAAATGCATAGCGAGTCGGGGAGAGATACTATAAAAATACTAAGAGGCGAACATGGTTACTAAAGAGGTTAAGTTTATAAATAAAACAGGATTACATGCAAGACCGGCATCTGAATTTGCGATGCAGGCAAAAAAGTTCGAATCGAAAATAACCATCTGTAAAGAAGGCGGAGAACCGGTTAATGCAAAGTCGGTTGTGCGACTCTTGGCTGAGGGAATCGGCAAGGGGACAAAGGCTGAACTGGCTGCGGACGGACCGGATGAAATTGAAGCTATAAATACATTGTCTGATATGATTGCCTCAGGATTCGGCGAATAAGGAAATTGCATATGGGAAAGAATAGTATTTTGATACATGGAACCGGAGTTTCGGAAGGAATTGCAATTGCCAGGGCATACGTTTATGAGCCGCTTGATTTATCAATCGTAAGCAAAACGCGTGATGAGATAACGGCAGACGATGAATGCGCTCGCCTGTATGATGCAATAAAACAGGCAAAGGCAGAACTCGATTCTTTGTATTCGAAGTTGAAAAAATCACACAGTAATCAAGCAAAAATTTTCCTGGTGCACCGGGATTTCCTGGATGATGATGAAATGCTTCAGGATATTGTGACATCTTTAAAAGATGAAAATCTGACAGCAGAGTATGCTGTCGAAATGATATTTAATCAATATGCCGACTTGCTGAAAAAGGTCGGTGATCCGGTGATTTCCGGGCGCTCTGCCGATTTGTTGGATGCAAAAAGAAGAGTACTCAGACTTTTGATGAATAAGAAAGAAAAGAGACTTGATTCTTTTTCCGAGGATGTAATAATCGTTGCACGAGATCTTCTGCCAAGCGACACCGCAAATTTGGATAGGACACATGTCAAGGGCATTGTTACCGAGCACGGCGGGGCCAATTCACATTGTGCAATTTTGGCAAGAAGTTTTATGCTTCCTGCCATACTTGGGGTTGGTGAAGAAGTCAATGAGATTCGTGATGGGGAACTCCTGATTTTGGACGGCTTTACAGGCGATGCGCTAAGAAGCTTCTCGGACGAGGAAAAACATTCGTATGAAGAAAAACGAGACCTTTGGGAACAGAAAGTTCGTGAAGAGCAAACTTTTCTTTTGAAAAAATGTTTTACAAGAGACGGTACGGAAGTTGAGCTCGGCATCAATGTCGGGTCTGACGAGTATGAAGCAAACGAGAAGGCATATGACTTTGTCGGATTATTTCGCACGGAATTTCTTTATATGGAAAATACCCATATGCCTACAGAAGAAGAACAGTTTGAGTCCTATCGTCATATCATAGAAAAAGAAAAAGGAAAGTGCGTTACCTTAAGAACTCTTGATATCGGTGGAGATAAGACGTTACCGTATTTTTCACTTCCCAAAGAGGAGAATCCTTTTTTGGGAGAGAGAGCACTCAGACTGTGTTTTGAACACCCGGAGATTTTGTTAACTCAGTTACGTGCTGTGCTCAGAGCATCTTCGTTTGGGAAAGTTCAAATCATGTTTCCGATGGTAAGCTGTATAGAGGATATTCGAAAAGCGAAATCTATGGTAAAAACGGCCATGGAGCAATTGGATGAAAAGGGATATTCGTATGACAAGAATATAAAAATAGGCGTTATGATTGAGGTTCCCAGCCTTGCACTGATAGCGGATTTAGTGGCAAAGGAGGTGGATTTTGCAAGTATAGGTTCAAACGATTTGACCCAGTATGTATGCGCGGCAGACAGAATGAATGCTTCTGTGGAGTCGTATTATCAAACCTTTTCACCGGCGATGCTAAGGCTTTTAAAGTTTATATTTGAAAGCTTTGAACGCGAAGGCAAGAGTGTGTCCGTCTGTGGCGAAATGGCGGGGAGTCCCAAGGGGGCTGTGATTTTGGCAGGATTGGGAGCCAAGAAGCTAAGTATGAATTACAGCCTGCTTGCACGTGTAAAAGCTGAGCTTTCAAGACACACAATATCCGAAATCAAAGATTTGGCAAATGGTTGTATGAAGCTTTGCACGGAGAGAGAAATTAGACTTCAAATGGAAAAATAAACGGGGTAGACGGTTATGAAGGGTATAGGTATAAAAAGGGTAGTTGTGGTCTTTTTGAGCACAATTATGATAACGACAACATGTGGAACTCTTTCGGCGGAAGCATCTACCGGAAGTATAGATTCTTCGATTGTAACGGAATCATTAGAGGTGGCAAAGCAAATAGAAGCGGAGGGCATTGTACTCTTAAAAAATGATGAGAATGTTCTGCCGCTTACTAATGAGCAAAAAATAAATGTATTTGGATGTGCAGCCATTGATCCATATTTTGGCAGTACGGGGTCAGGTTCAATCAAATCAGATACAATGATAGGGTTTTATGATGCCCTTTCCGGAGAAGGCATTTCTTTTAATGATACTTTGTATCAGACATATAAGACATGGTACGAAAAAAACGGCAATCATAAAGAAATGTCTGTCAGTGAAATTGATATGAATCAAGCCATGGAATACTCTGACACGGCGATTGTTATGATAGGCAGATCCGGAAGTGAAGGCGATGATTTGACACTTGAAGAATTGCAGTTAAGCACTGATGAAAGTAGCTTGCTTGAAACAGTTGCCCTATCATTTAAGCATGTGATTGTACTGTTTAATACTGCCAATATCATGGAAATGGGATTCTTAGATGAGTATTCGTCAATTCAGGGAGCGGCGCTTATATGGTCACCCGGGGAAGCAGGGATGGAGTCTGTAGCGCAGATGCTTTCAGGAAGAGTTAATCCATCCGGCAAGTTACAGGATACGATTGCGTATCATGTTTCAGATCATCCTTCGACAGCAAATTTCGGGGATTTTACTTACAGCGATCAGGATGCAAATTTTGTTGAGTATGAAGAGGGCATTTACGTCGGGTATCGTTACTTTGAGACGTTTAATGTTCCGGTGCAGTACCCGTTCGGTTATGGTCTTTCATATACGAATTTTGAATGGTCTGATGTAAATTTTACAAAGAACGGCAATGATTGTTGTGTGAATCTGACTGTGACTAATTGTGGCAATTTTTCCGGTAAGGATGTTGTTGAGATATATGTAAGTGTACCTTATGTATCAGGAGGTATAGAAAAATCATCAACACAGCTTGTTTCCTTTGTAAAGACAGATTTATTGGAGCCGGGAGAAAGTGCAGAATATTTGATTAATTTCGACGTATGGGATGCGTGTTCATATGATTCAGCCACAGAGCAGGCATATATTCTCGATGCCGGAGAATATGTTGTACATGTAGCACATGATGTTGAAAGCTCGGGAATTGATTTTACATATACGCTTGAAGACAGACTTATAAAGAAGACTGACGAAGTATCCGGAGAAGAAATTAAAAATTTGTTTGATAATGCTTTTAACGGTCAAATGACGGTTTTGTCAAGAAATGATCCGGTATATTCATATCCGACAACTCCGGATAATGAAAAATGTCCTGTCGACAATAGCGATATGGATGAGGCAATTGCACCGGTTATGGATGAAGATGCGATTGCACCTACAATTGGGGCTATATATGAAGACACAATTATGTTGCAGGATGTTGCAGTGAATCCTTCTTTGGAGGATGATTTTTTAGATCAATTAACTCTCGATGAGATGATTGACTTGATCTGTAATTGCGGATATAAAACGCCAAGTGTAGACCGTTTGGGCATTCCAAAGACGAATGACAACGACGGTCCGGCTTCCGTAAAGGGTTCCGGCGGTTTGCTATATAAGGATTCAGGTGTTGCGTGGCCGGCAGGGGTTTGTCTTGCTTGTACATGGAATTTAAATCTTGCATATGAACACGGAGTTCGATGCGGAGTTGAAGCAAAGAACATCGGGACGAATATTTGGTACGCACCTACTGCAAACATACACAGGAATCCTATGGGTGGTCGAAATTTTGAATATTTTTCCGAGGATCCGATTGTTTGCGGAAAAATGGCAAGTGCTATAGTTCAGGGCGCCCAGTCACAGAATTTAACTGTTACGGTTAAACATTTAGTACTAAACGAGCAGGAAAAGAATAGGTGGGGAATTTTGACTTGGGCGGATGAACAGACCATTCGCGAAATATATCTAAAACCTTTTGAAATCGCAATCAAAGAAGGCGGGGCAAGAGGCGTTATGTCTGCCTATAGCCGTTTGGGTAAAACTTGGTGTGGAGGCAATGATGTGCTCCTCAAAGACTTATTGCGTGATGAGTGGGGCTATGATGGATATGTGATATCTGATTTCTCTGTTCATGGTCTGTATGGAAGTTATATGAATCCTCTTCAGGCAACATATGCGCAGAATGACGCAAATTTAACCGGAATTTACGCGGTTCAGTTTCTTTCAATAAAAAATGCCATGAAGGATGAATATAAAGAAAATCCTGTTGCATTTGGAATCGCTATGCGAGAGTGCGTAAGGGATATTATTCATATGAAAATGTCGTCAAGTGCATTTTCGACAACGACAGAGGCAGGTTTGCGGGTTGAAGGAGAAACTGCAAAAGTTACGGGGAAGTCTGTGAAAAATGCAGGTTTTACTGAAAGTGCAGATGGCGCAAGTCAGGGATATGTACTCTGCAACCTTTCGAAGAAGGGAAATGTAGCAACTTGGACGTTTAACGTTGAAGATTCCGGAACCTATAATCTTACAATGGCTTTGGCAAGCACCAATCTGCTTGGAAAAAATGTAGCATTAAATGAGCAGATAACGATGCAGGTCAACGGAGAAGAGATAGATGTATCTGCCATTGAGATAGCAGGGAGCGGAGTTTTAAAATATAATCAGTTTTCCAACTACGGTCCATTGCAGGTTGATTTGCAAGAGGGTGTTAACACAATTACATGGACAGTAATCGGATATTCGGTTCCGAACGTAGATTTTATGGAATTATTTGAAATATCGGAGTGAAGAAAATGATGGATGTTTTCTTTGTGTCAATCTTTACAGTACTTTTGAAGACTTGAAAGAGTTTTGCCGAAGGCGTTGCCTCGACGGGACTGAAGGGGTAAATGTAATCAGAATAGCAACAATAGTACAGTTGGGATCTGAATTCTTCAAAGAATTCAGATCCTTTTTGTGTCGCAAAAAGTGTACCGTATATATGCATTTCTCGGTCGTTTTTCGGTTGTAAAGAACACCTAAATTTTTTATAATGTTCGTAGGGGTTTGGCAGGGTAATCTGCATCACTCGGGGTAAAGAAATACATCGCGGAGGGAGACAGGGTTACGTGAAAAAAGAAAGCAAAAAGAAAAATCAAATTCATTTGAAAGGGTTGAAAGAGAAGCCAAAGAAAGATTTGAAAGTCGAAAAAGAACTGAAGAAATCAAATGGCAAATTCAGCTTCTTCGGACTTCGAAGCAAGATTTATTTGTGCTTTATCGTGCCGATTATTTTTGTAATTGTGGTAGGTGTTGTTTCCTATCACTATGCGGAGCAGGGACTGAGTGAGAAATACATGGAGTCCACACAGCAGACGGCAAATATGGCATCCGATTATATGGATGTGAGCTGCTCGGGAGTTAAGGCCGATGCATTTCAGTATGCTTTTGACAGCGATTTGGAAAAGTATTTGCTCGGACTTATGAGTGACGCAAGTTATTACAGTGATACCAGAGTTAAGCTTGCGGCAACCAGGACCGCAGACTCTTTTATAAATGATATACATATAATAGCCATGCCGGGAATAAACTGTCTGACGACAAAGTCCGAAGCCAGGACGGAAGGCTTTTACGAAAACTTTTTGGCAGAGGTTCAGGCAGAGTCGCCGGATTCCTACAATCTTAAAAAGTGGATCGGTCGTCATGAAACTATTGACGAGGTGTTCGGAATAAATGCAAGCGATTATTTCATTTCGTATGCGATGCAGACAAGCGTGAAGATGGGCTATGTCGTAATTGACGTAAGCAGCAGCGCCGTTGAAGACATGCTTGCCGATATGGATTTGGGAGCCGGGAGCATTGTCGGCTTTGTGACGGATGACGGTAAAGAAATTACATGCGAAAGAAATGATAAGGGGGAGGTTTCTTTTTCCGAAAGTCCCATATTTTTAAATCAGACTTTCTATACCGGCAACGTTTCAAGCGAAGAATTGTCGGGCAACAGCGAAGTTACATATAACGGCGAAAAATATCTGTATATTTACAGCAGGAGCGAAGACACCGGAATTACTTTCTGTACTCTGATTCCGGAAAGCGTAGCTACCGGACAGGCTGAAAAGATTAAAAATGTTACGATTGCATTTGTAATTGCAGCCTGCATTATTTCTTTGGCTATAGGTTCCGTAATTGCCCAGGGAATATTGAAGAACATGAGTAGGATTTCAAAGAGCCTTAATAAGGTTGCAGAAGGCGATTTAACCGTTAAGGTCAGCGCAAATGGGCGGGATGAGTTCCAGTCACTTGCAAAGACGGCCACCGATATGGTCAGCAACAACAAGAAGCTCATCAGAAAATTGTCGGGAACGGCAGAGCAACTCGAAGCATCTTCCGAAGATGTACACAATGTATCTGCCGGCATCAGCAATTGTTCTTCGGATATCACCAAGGCAATCGACGAAATCAGTACCGGCATGGAGAAGCAGGCAGAGCATGCCGGAGAATGTGTTCACAAGACAAACGTACTGTCCGAGAAGATGAAGACCATCAGCAGCATGGTTGAGAAGGCTGAAGAGCTTAGCAACAAGACGGAAAAGATGATTAAGCAGGGCGTTGAAATAGTTGAGGTTCTTGCCACAAGGGCCAAAGAGACATCCGAAATCACCGGAAAGGTCGGAGAAAGCATCGAACTTCTCAAGAAGGAATCCGAAACAATCAACGGATTCGTAGAGACTATCAACCAGATTTCAAAGCAGACGAATCTTCTTTCTTTAAATGCTTCGATTGAGGCTGCAAGAGCAGGTGAAGCGGGCAGAGGATTTGCAGTAGTCGCACAGGAAATTCGTAATCTTGCGGATGATTCAAGTGTTGCCGCAGGCGAAATAGAAAATAAAGTACGAATCATCGCTTCTCAGACGGAGTCGACGGTGGAAAGCGCCAAAAACGCAGAGGAAATGGTTGCCTTCCAGCAGGAGGCAGTGGCCGAGGTTATTGAATTGTTTGCCGATATGAATACGCAGATGCAGGAGCTCTTTAAAGATTTAAAGGAAATCACGGATTGCACCGAATCTGCGGATGCGGAGCGAAGCGAAACCCTCGATGCGGTTACGAATATTTCCGCAATTGTCGAACAGACCGTATCAAGCTCTTCACTCGTGCATGATATGGCATTGGAGCTTTTAAACAATGTGGAAAAGCTTACTCAGACGGCAGAAGCTTTAGACGACAACATGAACGGACTGAAGACTGAGATTAATGCGTTCACGATAGATTAATACATTGAAATCCAAAACACCCAAAGCTGACATCAGGTCATCTTTTGGGTGTTTTAATTTATTCATCGTATATTGCAATCAAGCGGTCAGGTTTATATTCTTTCCGATTACACCTGCAGCGTCGGAAGACTTCTGATTCTGTACGTAGGGGTTGCTCTCGTCGGAGTAGCTGATCTTGGTAGTGGTGGTGCCGCCGGATGTGTAGACGGTGCCGCATTCGGGGCAAACGGCCATTTGAAGGGAAACGGTTGCCGAGAGGACCTTACCGTTGTTCATGGCAGCCTTATTGTAGGCATTGGTAACGTGTTCCTGTTCGTGGGCACGAACCGTGGCGCTTGAAGCACCGGGGGAAATATGTGCCGCCGACTTAAAGGAAACCATTTCATCGGAACCGTCCTGATATTTGCGGTTCTTGCATGTCTCACACTCTGAGGGAGAAGATTTTCTGCCGGGCTTTACAGACGGATCGGAGGAATCACCGTTTCCGACAGCGCTTGTATTTGAACCGGTCAGATTGGTGTTTGTGTTCAAACCGTAATTCGCATATAAGCCGTAATTTCCGATATTGTTTATACCCTGCATTTGCGTCTCCTTTCCGTAGACTTTCGTTTCACTAATTGTAGCACCGGAAAACTTTTAGAACAAGATAAAAAACGGTTACGTTTTGGTTACGGAAAGTATGTATAATAAAGACATAAGATGCAAGGGCAGTTTAAAACTACCACATAAAGAGAAGGAGAATTAAATTATGAAGATTGAAGAATTTGCAAAAAAGGTTTCCGGTGACGAGACTCTTAAGAAGGAATGCCTGGATGCTTTTAAGAGCGGAAAGATTCTTGAATTTGCAAAGAAGAACGGCTGCGAATCTACGGTTGATGAAATCAAGAATTACTTCAAGGGGAAAATGGAACTTAAGGATGACGATCTTGACATGGTTTCCGGTGGAAATGACTGCCACAATGAACCGCTTATGCCCGGTCCGACAATTGACAATATCAAGGATTTACTTAAGGGCAACAAGGAACTTAATGATGACGATCTTGATATGGTTTCCGGCGGAAATGACTGCGACCCTAAAAAAATTGAGTGCTTTAATAAGGATGTGGCATCTGTTGACGTTGCCGGTCCCAATGATTTCCTAAGCTCACTTAAGTAAGATGATATCCGGTTAAACAACCGAAATTGATTTGACTTTAAATCACGAAAAGACCTTTAACTCAGTTTAGGGTAAAGGTCTTTTTACTGTATTGGAAACTTCTTCCTATACGGTAAATTCCTTTTCTTTTTATATATTCGAGGTTAGACTTAATTTGTCTACTTTTTGTCACCGTGGGAGTGGTAGATTTGTCATGTAAAAAGAAAGACCATGCAGTTAAGGAGATATATATATGAAGACCTATACGGACGAACAACTTGAGATAATGAAGAAGGAAGAGCCTGACCGCTATTTTTACTATAGCCATGAAAATGTGTTCAGGAATGCCGGCATTAATCTTGAAAATGAAAATTGGGAAATGCCTCTTTTCTACGAGAATGTAGGTGATTTGCCGGATGAAAAATTTGCCCGTTTTCGTAAAATTATGAGTTCGGAAAACGGAGTAACCATGGTAAGCCACGGAAGTGATCTGGTACGTATCAAGGCACCCGAATTCAAGGAAGAAATTCTTGCAAATGCCGGATATAAAAACGTAGTTTTCAGACACGAGAAGCCAAAGCACGAACCTGAAAGTCTGGGAATCGGATTTTATATCTTGCGGGTAATTTCTTTGGGCTTTTACGGAGGAAAGCGTCTAAAGGCATATAATGAGGCTATGCGCGAGCATGAAGAATCGGTGCGTGAATATAACAATGCAAAAGCCGAATATGACAAAAAGGAAAAAGAACGTCAAGAAAAATTTGATGAACACTATGAAAAGCTTAAACGCATGGGTAAATCCAAAGAAAATGTAGAAGATTACATGGCAGAGGATAAGAAAAAGCTTGATGCAGCGGAAGAGGAAATTTCCAAATACAACAAGGCCCTGTCCGATGTTGAGATAGCTCTGAGATTCCGTGTGGTAGGCCGCAACAACCTTGATTTTCTGATGGGTCAGAAGACGGAAAATGCCGAAGAAGTTAAAAACCACATTATAAGGAAAAATTATTTAAACGAGAGTGCATTTATAAAGAGTGACAATCCGGAACTTGAAAAAAATTATTTTATAAATGTTGATTACCCTAAGAATACAGGATTTTCGGAGCATGAAATTGCTTTATTAGGGTTTGCCGCCACCTGCTGTTTTGATGTTCAAAAGGCTTCAAAGCAATATCCGGTTCCGGGCGGAAAGGCTGTGATGGATGATGAGGCTGCAAAGAGAGCGGTAATCGTAGACGGTGCCGAATGGTATAACTTTACGGAATCCATTTTTAATCGTCAGGAACGAAATGCCACCGCTGCGGCTCCCCTGTTTAACCATGCAAAGCTTGCGGCATGTGATGCACTTAATAAGTATCAAGAAGGTGACTGCTCTAAGTTGGGAGAATTGCTTGTAAATGGTCTTCGCAATTGCTCACACTTCCTCATGTCGGTAAGTTCAATAAAGGACGGCAGTGCCTGGGTAGATTACTGTGTTTATGCAAAGGAAATGCTTGCTTTGGCAAACAAGGATGAACGGATTAAGGAGTCTATGGTTAAATCGGGCTTTACAGATCAGGACTTTAAAGATGCCAACGTCTGCAGCAACATCGGTGACGTATATGAAAAAGGACTTAACGCAACCTACTCTTTAATGACGAATCCGGATCTTACACCCGAAGAAAAGGTTAATGCGGCAGCGGAAATTGTTGAATTGCGTACAGTGCAGCAGATGCTTATACAACATGACGGTGAGGTGCATAAGGGTCCTGAGTATACTGGTAAGATGAATGCTTTTGAAGCTGAACTCAATAAATGTTTAAAAGACGAAAAAAGGGCTTCAAAGGAATTTGGTGAAAACAGCCCTCAGGCTATGAAATATAGGGAAGATCAGGGCGTGATAACGGCCCAGATGGCAAACATGCCATTTGGCTTTTTGTCAGACAGACTCGGATACAAATTAGACTACGGTGAGACGCTTACGGGAATATTCGGAAACGCCGGAAATGCCGACAAATTCCATGAGCATGTCATGAAAAACGTTGATCTTGATAAATTTAAGACTATGGATGGAAAGGATATTATTAAGAAACTTTTGCCGGGCAACGCAAATTCCTACATTTTACAGATTTATCCCAAGAATAAAGAAGTAAAAGCACAAAAAACAAATGAAAACAAAAAGGAAATGCAGGCTGCAAAGGGAAATGTGATGTAATGGACTTAAAAAAGAGGAGGCAACTCCTCTTTTTGTCTTCCTTTTGTCCACTTTCCTGTGTTAGGATAGGCACATAAGAGTTACAGAAATAAATTTCGGAGGCACAAATGAAAGCTTATACAAAATACGAACTTGAACAAATAAAAAATGAAGACCCCAATAAATACTTCTATTACAGCAATGAGGTGAAATTCAGGAAGCTTGGCATCAATCTGGAAAGTGATGATTGGGAACTTCCGCTTGTACACGATACAACCGAAACTTCTCCGATAGACGATCCTGAAAAAAAGGATCCCCTGAGGGACAGATTTGCCTGCTTTAATGAAATGATGCATTCGGAAAAGGGTGTCACCTTAGTGGATTTGGAAGGAAATCTTATCCACCTTCAGAAGCCGGACTTTAATCCGGAAGTAATTGCAAAAAGACTTGGGAATGAACCTAAGTTTGAACTTCAGGAGCCCGGTCCCGCACCGGAGGGTCTTGGATTTACTTTTTATTTGCTCAGAATACTGACAGCCGGATTTTACGGCCGTGAACAGTATCGCAAATACAAGGAAGCGGTAAGAATCCATGAAGAAGCTGTAATAAATTATGAATCGGGAAAGGCAAAATTCGAGCAAGAGAAGATGAACCCTTACCTTGAGCGTAAGCAGAAATTCGACGAGCATTACAAAGAACTTGGATTGATGGGAAAAGATGTCGAGAAGGTAAAGGCATATACAATATCGGACAAGAGTGCTTTCGAAATAGAAGATCAGCAGGCCTCAGAATACGCAACATTGGTAAAGGATGTTGCGTTCATAAATGAGAAACGTAAAGGCGCGCGTGATCGTCTTGAGTTTCTGATGGGTCCCAAGAGAGCCGAGAACAAGGAGAGAGACGAAGCAATAAAGGATAAAATTATTAAGGAATGTTATCTGGAAAAGCATTGTTTTGAAGCAGAGGGAGGCTCTGAAAAGAATAAACTTCGGGATGTGGAATATCCGGAAGATACGGGATTTACCGACCATGAAATTGCCTTGCTTGGATTTGCGGCAACATGCAGCCCTGATATTTGGGCAAAAGTTGAGGCATACCCGATTCCCGGCGGTCCGCGTGTTATGAGTGATGAACAGGCAAAGAAAGAAGCTATTGAGAATGCTCCTTTGTGGTATAACTATACCGAAGCCATTTTCGCACGATATACCCGTAACTCTACAGGGATGGTTCCGTACATTAACCATTCGAAGATTGCCGTAGCGGATGCTCTCAAGGATTACAAAAACGGGGATTGTACGGCACTTGGAAAGATTCTTAAAGAAGCCATCAATTGCTGCACGAAACATACGATGTTGCTACAAGATCCAAAGGATGACAGCAGATTTGTGGACTATTGTCTTTATACCAAGGAAATGCTTCAGCTGATGAATAAGAATGAAAAGTTGGCAGAGGCTGTTAAGAATGCGGGTCTATCGCAAGAGGAACTTGATGAGGCAAAGATTAGCTGCAATTTCGGAGAGGTATTTGAAAGAGGTGTCAATGCAAAGGATGCATTACTTAATAATCATAATCTGACTGCCGATGAAAAGATGAATGCTGCAGCGGATGTCATAGGCATGAGACTTGTGCAAAAAATGTGCAATGATCATTTCCAGGAATTTACGAATGCTGATGCATATACTGAAAGACTTGACTACTATTTGAAGTTGGGTAAAGCCAAGATAGATGAGGCCAATGAAATACCGTTTGAAAAAAGAGGGGGCGAGGAATTTAAAGCTCTTATGGAAGAATCAACGAAGGCAACCTTTGCAACGTCACAGCTGACACTTGGATACGTGAGTGAGCATTATGGTCTGAAACATGAATTCGGCAATGAAATTACAAAGGTATTCGGTGATGATAACAGCCCCAAGGAAATTCATGATGCTATCGTAAAAAACGTCAATCTTGATGGATTAAAGAATATGAGCGGAGACCGTATACTGTTTGAATTGACCCCTTCCAAGTCACAAAAATTTTTAACCGAGTTAGCACCCAAGGAAGGTAAAGCGGTTAAAAACGTGGCCGAGAAGCAAAAAGTCATGGAAAATCAGGCAGGAATGAAGATGTAAGGTGAACCTGAAAACGAGTGTCACATAGTATCTTAAATAACGAAACATAAAATACCCCGAGTTTGGCTTAAAGCCTCGCTCGGGGCTTTTATTGCTCGGGGATGAGTTTTTTGTGCCGGTATGGTACAATCAAAGGAAAGAATTGTACAGGCAGGGGCATCATGAAGATATCATCAATACTTTCCAAAGAACAAATCACAATATCCTTTGAGGTATTTCCTCCCAAGGCATCGACCAATTATGAGTCGGTGGAGGAAGCGGCACTTAAGGTTGCGGCTTTAAAGCCGAGCTATATGAGTGTTACCTACGGAGCAGGCGGAAATACCAAAGGTTATACTCTTAAAATCGCCGAAACGATACAGCAGAAAGAAAACGTGCCGACCATCGCTCACCTTACCTGCGTGGGAGCAAGAAAGGCTGACATTCTCGTCGCACTTTCAAAAATGCGTGAAATGGGAATAGAGAATATTCTTGCCCTGAGGGGAGACCGTCCGAAGGACTTTGAGGGCGAGCCTTTTATTGATTTCAAACATGCTTCCGAGCTTGTTGAAGCAATTCATGAAAACGGTGATTTCTGCGTGGGCGGAGCCTGCTATCCGGAAGGACATCCCGATTCACACACGAAGCGAGAGGACATCCTGAACCTTAAAAAGAAGGTCGACAGTGGGTGCAGCTTCCTAACAACCCAGATGTTTTTTGACAACAACATTTTCTATAATTTTCTTTATAAAGCCCGTGAAGCGGGGATTTACGTTCCGATTATTCCGGGCATCATGCCGATTACAAGGGCAGGCCAGGTGGACAATGCCGTAAAACTTTCGGGCTGCAACGTGCCGGAGAGATTCAGAAGCATTGTCGACTGCTTCGGCGACAATCCCAAGGCCATGCAGCAGGCGGGAATTGCCTATGCAACGGACCAGATCATCGATTTGATTGCAAACGGCATCAATCATATCCATGTATATTCCATGAATAAACCTGAGGTCGCAAAGGGAATCTGCGACAATTTATCTGAAATCATCAAATAATTTTGGAGAACCGATACTTGGATGTGATATTAAAAGACAGTGATATAAAAAGAACCGAGGTATTCAGATACTTAGGTTACAAGGGGAATCAACCCGATGCCGGGACAATCGAAGAGGCAGAGAACTGCATAAAAGAAGCTGTTTCAAAATTAGAGCCTAAGCATGTCTGTAAACGCGAGAAACTTGAAATTTCAGATGACTGCACGATACAAATGGGCAATTTTGCGTGCCGGAGTAAAGACTTGTGTAAGAATCTTCAAGGCTGTGCGGAAGTATTTCTTCTTGCCGTAACACTTGGAAGCGACTCCGATTTGATGATGAGGCGGTTTTTAAAGCTTGATATTTATAAAGCTTCGATTCTTCAGGCGGTTTTTACTGCCATGACAGAAGCGTATTGCGACAAGCTCTGCGAAGAATTACAAAGAGATATAGGCGAAGGTTTCTTTTTACGTCCCCGCTTCAGCCCGGGCTACGGAGATTTAGACCTTTCCGTTCAGCGCGATTTCTTGAGTGCCGTCGATGCACGTAAGGCGATAGGCATATATTTGTCGGACGGCAACATCATGATACCGGAAAAGTCCGTAACCGCATTTGTGGGAATCTCCAAGGTAAAGGAAGAGGCACAGAAGCCGGGGTGTGAGGCTTGCAACAAGAAAGACTGTTCATACCATAAAGGATAAAAGATGGATATCAGAAACGAAATAGGAAAAAGAATGTTATTTTTCGACGGAGGACTTGGTTCGCTCCTGCAGGCGCGCGGCTTAAAGCCGGGAGAACTTCCCGAAACCTGGAATTTAATCAGGCCGGAAGAACTCATTTCCATTCACAGGGAATACCTTGAAGCCGGAGCGGACATAATTCTTACGAAAACCTTCGG